>JAPHSA010000095.1 GCA_026193235.1 Deltaproteobacteria bacterium
AATGGCTACTTTTTTTTGCGGGATCAGAACCTCTATGTACATGGGGAGAAGATTGAACGCCGCGGAGAGTTTGATTATCATATTGAAAAGGGAACCTTTACGACCTGTGAAGGTGATGTTCCTTCCTGGAAGTTTGGAGCCAGCCAGCTGGATGTGACTCTTGGCGGCTATGCCCGAGCTCGCAACATGGTTTTTTATCTGAAAGACATTCCCTCCCTTTATCTTCCCTACATGCTTTATCCGGCTAAAACGGAGCGGGAGTCAGGGCTGTTAATTCCCAGCATCGGTTTTTCTGATAAACGTGGATTTCAGTACAGTAGCGCCTATTATCAGGTTCTGGGTGTTAACCAGGATGCGACCCTTTTTGTTGATTATCTGACTGAAATGGGCCTCGGAAAAGGGTTGGAATACAGATACATTTTTGGTCAGGACAACGCCGGCGAGGCTCGGGGATACCACATTGATGTCGATCAGGTTGATGGCGTAAGCGTTGATCAAGAGCGCTATGCGTTGGAATGGCAACATAAGGGGTTGCTGCCAGGGAACGTCCGGATGGTTGCTGATGCGCTATATGTCAATGATGAGCAGTATTTTGAAGATTTTGGCGAGGTGGCCGAGGATTATAACCGCGATCAGGTTCAGTCGGTCTTCTGGTTGAGTAAGAACTGGGGCAAATACAATCTGGTCGGGCAACTGAACTATACCAAGGATCTTGAAGTTGATGACCCCACCACCTTGCAGTTGTTACCTCGGATCACCTTTGATGTTGCCCGGCAGCGGTTCAATCAATCAATTTTCTACTATGCCGTTAATAGTGAGTACACGCATTTCTGGCGCCAAGAAGGTCAGCGCGGCGAACGCTTAATGCTGCGCCCGCTGCTGGCGGCCAGCTTTCAGTTGTGGGATGTCGTCAGCGTTGTCCCGGAAATAGCTTATCGTGAGCGAATTTATTGGGGATTGAGCGATGACGCGAGCGGTGAAGATGAAGGTCTCCCCGAATTTTCAGCAAGAATCAACACGCGGGTGCAGAAAGTTTACTCGCAAGGCTTAGGATCCATCAGTAAACTAAGGCATTCGCTAGAGCCGGAGGTCGTTTATCGATTTATCCCTGAGGTTGATCAGAAGCATCTGCCGGATTTCGACAGTTATGATCGCATTGCCGAGGCCAATCGGGTCGAGTATGCGCTGGTCCAACGCTTAACAGCACGTTTTGACTCAGACGTTCAGCATTCAACATATAGGGAACTTTTGTATCTACGGCTTTCCCAGAATTATGATCTGACCGATGAAGCCAGCGAACAGCGATTCGGTGCAGTGCGGGCCGAGATGACTGTCCTGCCCTTTGAATGGTTATCGCTGATCACAGATACAACCTTTGATGTCGACAGCGGAGACTGGAGCAAGATTTCTGCGGAAACAGGCATCAAGGATAGGCGGGATAATGCTTTACGGGTTGCCTATCGTTACGACCGGGATGGGGTCATTGATTATGCTACGGTCGATTTAAGTGTTGCTTTCCTCAAACCGGTCCATGTCAATTATCAGCAGCGGTATGATTTTACTTCACAGGAGCAGTTGGAACAGGTCATCGCTCTCGAATATCGCCAGCAGTGTTGGAGCGCCTTGCTGACCTATCGCGACCGCGAAGATGATCGTTCGGTGATGCTCAGCTTTACCATGAGCGGTATTGGCTCGGTCGGCGGAGTTGGTGGAAATCTGGGGGGGATTTAAGCCAGGGTTGTCCGTAGAAGGGAGTTGACCTCTCTGCTGTGGCATGCGAATCTGCGGGCCTGTTAATAATTCTGGACAATCTTCCCCTGTGAGAGGTCTTGCTTGACGAGTACCGAGGAGCCGGCTTCAACCGGCAGGAGAAACCTGCTGACCATCAGCCTGTTGATTATTGTTGTGCTGATGTTTGCTTATGCTGTATTCGGCAACCGTGGGGTGCTGCGCATCTTTCAAGCGGAAGCGCAAAAGCAGAAGTTGGAATTGCAACTTGATGAATTACAACGGCAGCAGCAGCAGCTTCGTGTCGAGATCGAACGTCTACAGCAAGATAAAAATTATTGGGAGCAGTTAGCCCGAACAAAGCTGGGAATGGTGCGGGAAGGTGAGCTTATTTATCATCTCCCTGATCAAAAAAGTCAAAGAGAAGAGGCAGTTAAATAGATGAAAGAACAATTGCGGCATGCCATTCAGGCTGCTTTAAAAGAATGTTACAGGACTGGGACTTTGGACTCTGGTGTTGTTCCTGACGAAATCCAGCTAGAGGTCCCCAAAAACCCGGACCATGGTGATTTTTCCACGAATCTGGCCATGGCTCTGGCGAAAGCTGAACGCAAGGCTCCTCGGCAGATTGCTGAAGTATTAAGTGTCGCCATGCAGGGCAATCCCCTGTGTGACAAGGTAGAAATTGCTGGCCCGGGTTTTATTAATTTTCGTCTGCAAGCGACTCATTGGTATGATGTTCTGCACCAGATCATGCAGCAGGGCGAGCAGTATGGCCGCTGCCAGGTTGGCAATGGGAAAAAAATCCAGGTTGAATTCGTCAGTGCCAACCCGACCGGGCCACTTCATATCGGCCACGGCCGCGGAGCTGTGGTCGGCGATGCCGTTGCGGCAGTATTGCAGGCTGCAGGATTTGAGGTTCAACGCGAGTACTATGTCAATGACGCCGGGAATCAGGTCCAGACCCTTGGCAATTCAATTCTGCTGCGGTTAAGAGAGCTTCAGGGAGAAGCCATCGTATTCCCCGAAGACGGCTATCAGGCCGGCTATATTGTTGATCTGGCAAAGCAGTTGCTCGCTGAACAGGTTGGCTTAGCCAATGCGACTGAGGCAGAAGCGGTTGAAACCTGTGCCCGCTTTGGAGTCGCTGAAGTTCTTAAGTGGATTGAAGCTGACCTGAAAGCTTTTGGCATTCATTTTGATCACTGGTATAGCGAAAGAAGCTTGTATGATCGCGGGATGGTTGACCAGGAACTCTCTAAACTGAAAGAAAAGGGCCTGTCTTACGAGCAGGACAATGCGCTTTGGTTACGTACTACAGAGTATGGCGACGATAAAGATCGGGTGCTGATCAAATCCGATGGCAGCTATACGTATTTTGCTTCCGATGTCGCTTATCATATGGAAAAATTTGACCGCGGCTTTGAACGTGTCATTGATGTCTGGGGTGCCGATCACCACGGTTATATCCCCCGCATGAAGGCGATGTTGGCTGGGTTGGGTCATGCCCCGGAAGATCTCGAAGTTCTGTTGATTCAGATGGTCAATCTGTTGCGTGATGGTCAACCTTTTGTTATGGGAAAGCGTTCCGGAAACTTCGTTACCTTGAGGGAGGTTATCAACGAAGTCGGCAGTGATGCTTGCCGGTTCTTTTTTCTTATGCGTCGGTGCGACAGTCAGCTTGACTTTGATCTGGAGCTGGCAAAACAACAGAACAGTGATAATCCGGTTTACTATGTGCAATATGCCCATGCCCGGGTTTGCAGTATTAATCGCAATGCTGAAGAAAGTGGGATACCGTTGCCGCGTCGGGAAGATGTGGATCTCAGTCGTCTGGAATTGGCCGAGGAACTGGCGCTGGCAAAATACTTGGCCCGTTATCCTGAGACCATTGTTGGTGCCGCATTAAACTATGAACCGCACCGGGTGATTTTTTATCTGCAGGAGCTTGCTGCTCAGTTCCACAGTTATTATAATCGCCAACGGGTTCTGGTTGATGAGGCCGCAATAACTCAAGCCCGGCTTTACCTGGTAAATGCTGTCCGCAGGGTTCTGGCGAATGCTCTAAAAATGTTAGGCATGTCGACACCGGAACAGATGTGATTTTTCAGGTTTCAGTCGGCTGATATTTTGACACTTAATGTTTATCTGCTCATTTGGTTCCCGAATGGATTAATGGGTGAAGGGGAAGGATGAAAGGCATGGCAAAGACACGCACGCAGCGACGCATGGAAAAGCGTCAGGCTATTATCCTGCTGGTTCTGGTTCTGGCAGTCTCGCTGGCCAGTTTTACTCTGGGGGTGATCGTCGGACGCAGAGGTGCAGAACGCGATCTGGCACATAAGTTCAGGCACACTGAGAAGGTCCTGGTGGCTCAGGCTCCAGCTGCGGTCACGGCACCGATACCAGTAACGAGTGCTGCACCGGTTGCCGAAGAACAGCCTGTCGAACCCGCCACGGAAGAAACCAAGCTCAGCTTTTACGACAATCTGGCGAAAGAAGCCGCCCCTTTGGGGAGTGGAATTAATCTGGCTCCAGTTGAGGCCGCCCCAGCAGTTGAATCGATTGTTCAGCCACCCATCAATCTGCCGGCGCAGCCGATTGTTCAAAAAACGACAGAAACTGTTGCTGCAACTAATATAGCGCCTGAACAGGCCTCTTCCATTGAAGCAGCGGCGGGAAAACAGACGCCAGCAATGCCCAAAGTTGTTCCTGCCGGTTCTCATGCCGTCCAAGTCGGGTCGTTCAACTCAGCAGGAGACGCAATTGCCTTGAAACAAAAGCTTTTGGAAAAGGATTATCCAGCTTTTGTGACCGAAGCCGATCTCGGGGATAAGGGTCTCTGGTACCGGGTGAGAATTGGTCCCTACGCAAATGCCACCAGCGCCAAAAAAGTCCAGGAAACGCTGGAAGAAAAGGAGCAACTTAAGGGTTTTGTCTCACGTCAATAGGTCGTTTGCA
>JAPHSA010000159.1 GCA_026193235.1 Deltaproteobacteria bacterium
GCAGCGTAGACTTTCAGTACGCGCCGAGCGTACGACCGAGTGCCGCCGGCCAGATCTTCGCTTTCGGCCTCGGAGACGGCCAGGCCTTTCGCCACCAGTCCCGGTTCCATCACCAGCGCCAGGGAGAGGACGACGATTCCCAGACCCCCGTACCACTGCATCCAGGCGCGGGCAAAAAGAAAGGTCTTTGGCGCTCCGAGGAGTGTGGCCTTGGTACTCAGTCCTGTGGTCGTCACGGCAGAGACGGCTTCGAAGAAAGCATCCGGGAAACTCAGCCCCGAGCTCATCATCGGATAGCACATGACGAGCGGTGTGAAGAGGAACATCAGGGCCACCAGCACCAGACCCTCGTTGGCCTGCACTCTGGAGGGAGCCCGCAGTCGGTTCGTCATCCACCCCAAGCCGGCGAGCCCGCAAACCACAACGACATACCTTAGGGTAATGAACCACTCGCCGAAGATCAGCGAAACCATCAGAGGTACCGTCGACAGTACGGCGAGGACCAGGCAGAGTTGTCCGAAATATTTGAAAACCACATGCAAACGGACAGCGTATCTTAGTTCGATTGCTTGTTTAGCCACCAACGGATACTCCCTCTTTTTTGTGTGAGAGGAAAAGGATCATTCCACCAACTCCTGACGATTTGAACCCCGCATCTGCTCAAAATGTACCCCTCTTGAAGCTTTACTCCTCATAAAATATACCATCGGTCTGCATGTTCGGCAGGGGCGGGTTTCAGGGCGTTCTTTACCTCGGGACTTGATACAAAATTGAGTCCGGGACTATGAGCTTATCGGCATTACTGTTCAAATAGGACCTTCTCCTCAATCTGCAAAACAATCGGTTTCGTGGTCTTCCCCCATGTCGATGAAAATCATTTCTCCTCCAGCTTCAACGCTTCGAATCCGGAGATGACATCGAACAGCTCTTCATCGATGCTGCTCTGCCTAAGACGGTGAAATACTCCTCCTAACTGTGGACGCGCACCCCGTGAATGCAGCGACCAGAATCAGGCAGGCCAGAATTGCCATATAACGATTAATCTTTAACATAGTGATCTCCTTTTTTGTCTGTCACGATTGAGGTTTGACTCAATTCTGTCCTCACAATGAGGCATGTGGCTCGAAAAACTTCAATTTTGAGTCAATTTCCCCTAACCGCCAATTTATAATGAGAGGATATCATTTTTCTCTTGACTTGCTGGCCTGATCAGATCTTGCTCATGACTTGCATTCACTGGGTGTTGTAATCAAAGTTGACAGTGAGCGAAGTCAAGCTGAGGTGCCTTGACTTCTGAGCGTCCAATGTAGTTCAAATTTTGCTCTGGCAACCATTTTTGAAAACAATAGGTCATGAAACATGGAACAGCGTTATTATCGATCGACCCAAATCGCCAACATAGCCACCACGGTGGTAGGCTTCATTCTGAGCATTCCCGGTCTGGTTGCCCTGATCTTGCACGCGCTCAGTAATGGAAATGGCGTGCATATTCTGACCTTTATCATCTTCGGCTCGAGTCTGCTCACCTCCTACGCGCTGTTTAGAATCCTCTATCACGCGACAATTTATCTTCTCATCGCCGGAACCTACACTCCCTTTACGCGGTTTTCCTGCGCGGACGCTGGGGGGTGGACCCCTTGTTTGCCGCTGCGTGGGGAATCGCCGTGCTGGGGGTGATTTTCAAAATCTTTTACATCGATCGTTTCAAGATACTGGGACCGCTGATCTACCTGGCGATGGGCTGGCTGATTATTTTAGCCATCAAGCCGGCAGTAGCATTGATCCCCGTGGCCGGATTGCTGCTGCTATTTGCGGGTGGGATGTTTTACAGTTTCGGGCTGATTTTTTACGCCTGCAAGGGGTTGCGCTTTCATCACGCGATCTGGCATCTCTTCGTTCTGGCGGGAAGTTCCTGTCAATATATCGCGGTCTATTATCATGTTATTTCCTGACGCCGCTGTTTGTGGTCGTGCGTCATCCCACCTATACTGACGGAGAAGGGGAAAAAGACCCCATGGGTGTTAAATTCATGTCAAAAAAAACAAAAACCAGGCTTGTGATAGTTCGGACCGATGCCATTGCCCCTTAGATATTTCAGGTGCGTGATCTGAACCAACTTATGGGAAAGCTCTCCTGACCGCGTCAACAAGTTGGTGCATAGATTTTTCTGGAAGATCTGGCTTTTTGTGGCTGTTATTCAGCCTGGGGACTTATCCGCCGCCATTGATTTTTCATCGTTGGAAACCTTCCCGATAAGATATTTTTCTTTCCTTTCCAGCCGACTTATCATGTTGGCAATCTTTTCCTTCTTGTCGTCTTCAGCTTTAGCCAATGTCCCTTTTAAGGTTTCTATTCGGACGCCGATTTCATTCAGGACGGCTTTCTGTTCTTCCAGAGTTGCAGCTTGTTCAGCCTTGTCGAAGATAATCTGCTCAGGATCTTTATCTCTTATCGGTGAAGGTTCCTCAACCAAGGAATGGGCCACGAACTTTTGTCCGACAACGTCCCGTGTATTCATGAAATTGGGTGAAACGATCTCAATACCTGCGCTGTGCAGGGTGTCGAGAATTGCGCCATTCAGGCGTGATCGTGACGTCAGTAATTGCTTGACATCGGTGAGCATTCCATTGACCCGGTAGAGAACAGAAAAATCTCCCAGTTTCAATATGTACACAAAAGGATCTTCCAAGCCAGCCTTGACAGCCGCTGCTTGTAACAGGGTTTCGATCTGGTTGCGTGGCAAATCGTAGCCAAGTGATACCTCAGCCGAAATAATTGTGCCTGATGCCCTGGTGACTTTGACTGGATTGGTTGTGACATACAAGTTAGGAAGTGTCAGCAAGTCACGATCTTCGGTCTGGATTTCGATGTGGAACAGGCCACGGGCGGAAACCCGACCGAAATGGTTTTGGATATAAATAAAATCACCTGTGCGGAAACTCCGCACATTGCGCAACAGAATACCGGCCAGCGCATTCCCCAAGAAAGTCGTCGAACTAAGAGCGATTGTCGCACTGATGACGATTCCGAGCAAACTCAGGATTTGACCACGGAGACTTTCGTCGATCGGGATGAGAACAACCATTAAGAAAATGGCAGTCAAGGTTGCCGCCAACATGGTGACCTGACGATGGATGGCGCGCTCCGGATGATCTTTGAGGATTCGCATCACAAGAAGATTTAAACCAATAAGACCGGCCACTAATATAGCGACAACCGCTAGTGGCCCTAGAAAATTGCTATAAGGAATTCCAATTCCGGCCATAAATATTTCACCTGACGGTTAAGAGGGAAAAAAGTCACACCTGTTAATATGTGCTAGCTGGTACAGAAATCTCAAGCAGATTAATCTTGGGGAATTTATCAGGATTATAGCTTGTTTTCGGATGTCTGGAGTAGATCGACAGCAGATCTATTAAACCGGGACATTTTCTAGCCAGATAGCTCCAAAAAGCTTCCGGATTGATGCGGCCAACAGTCTACTAAGGCGGAATCTTATAGCAAATACCACCTCACACATCTCATATATCCGTTCAAAAATTGCCCTTCCTCTAAGGCGCTGAAAACACAACAAAGCGGAAGGGCCGATTGCCTGTTCCTAAAGTGGCCCAGTGAGAATTAAACCATTACTTTTGAAAAATAGCCGTGATTAATCCAAGTTTCATCTTAAAAATTAAATCCTGATTTTTGAAATAATGAATTCTTCCGATTTATCGGTTTATCTGGTGCAGGGGGGCCATTATGGAATAACTTGCAGGAAGTTCCCAATATCCAGGTGTGATAAAAGGCAGATAACTAGTTTTTACCTCCCCCAGAACCGTTCTCAGTGTCCGCATGCTTCGCCTTTATCTGAGCATTTCAGATAGACGAGCAGATCAATCCAGGGGAATACTCTCCCCATATACATGGAGAGCATTCCCCTGCGCTTATTTCATGCCCAAGCCACCCATCAGGCCACGCACAGCAGCAGGCAGGTCAGCAGGCAGCAGAATAGTTTTGCTGTTCTCGGACGTTGAAATTTCTCTGATGGCGTCGACATAACGCTCTCCCAACAGGTACATAATCGCCGTGTTGTTACCACCCGCGATCGCAGAATTGATCCGCTTTGTCGCCTCTTCCGTGGCCTGTGCCAGCAGAATCTTTGCTTCGCCGTCCAGCTTTGCTGATTGCTTACGGCCATCGGCTTCAAGAATAGCGGCTGTCTTCGCCCCTTCCGCCTTGGTCACGGTTGCTCGCCGCTCCCGTTCAGCCGCCGCCTGGCGTTCCATCGCCTGCTGCATCGTTTCCGAGGGGGCGATTTCCTGAACTTCGGTGTTCTTGACAATGACGCCCCAGTCGGCAACGTCATCGGAAATAGCTGCCTTCAGGCGGGTCTTGATCAACTCGCGGCTGGAGAGAACTTCATCGAGCGCCATTTCGCCAACGATAGATCTCAGGCTGGTCTGGACCAGATTCTGGATCGCATACTGGTAGTTATCAACACCGTAAACAGCTTTTTCCGGGCTGATAATGCTCATATAGGTGATCGCATTGATGCGAACTACAGCATTATCTTTCGTGATAACTTCCTGTGAAGGAACATCCAGAACGATGTCTTTTGTTGTTACCTTGTGTGAAACGGAATCAATATAAGGGATGATAATGTTCAATCCCGGACTGAGCGTGGTGTGAAATTTCCCTAAGCGCTGTACGACGTATTTAGTCCCCTGAGGAACGATTCTGATACCTAAGCTTATCGTGACAATAACGAGGATTGCCAAAATAAGGACTCCAATCAGTCCTTCCATAATTTTTATTCTCCTTGAAGTATGTTTTTAATTATTTCTTTACTACCTGCAAACTATTCCCGACAACATCGGTCACAATGACGCGATCGCCAGGGCTAACAGGTTCTGTACAAATAAAATCCCAGGTGTCATCACCTACGACCGGTGCTGGAAAGCGTAATTCACCCCGCTTACCCTCAAACGGAGCTTTCGTCACCTGGCCGATCTGACCGATAATTGCCTCCCGGGAAAGGCCTGCCAGGGTCTTGTCCTTCATCCGTGGTTTCAGGATTTTAAACCAGGCAACCGTAAAACCGACCGAAGCGAAGGTCCAGAGCAGCAACTGATAAGCCAGCGGTATCTCTGGATAGACAAACAGGCAGAAGGCCACAATCATTGCTCCCAAGCCGAACCACAGCGCTGTAAAACTGACCAGCGCCAGTTCAGCAAGAATCAAGACCGCACCAAAAACCAGCCAATGCCAATACAGCGGTTCAAATCCCATCAACTCCTCCTTTAGCAGTATCTAACTAGATACTTTAATTTACTACTTACGGAAAACAGCCTGACCGATCCGAATTTCGTTTTCAAAAATGAAATCCTGATTTTTGAAATGCTGAATTTGTCCGATTTATACTGGAGAAGGAAGGACTCCGTTCCAGCACAATATGCAAGAACGGCCGACCTCGATTCCAGGGTGACCCGTTTCCATGCCTGACAACTGCTCTGTTGCTAGATAAGAAGGGTACATTCAAAAAACATCCAGAGCACGTTAAGGCAGATAACTAACCTGCATAATAGCTGCCGCCATCTCCTCCCCAACACACTCATACTGGTGGGGATGACCTGCCTGAAACTGCAGAAACTCACCTTCTCCGATCTCGTTCACTTCATCATCAACGGTAATCCGCAACCGGCCTTTCGTCAGAAAGACATATTCATAAACATTTCCCTTGTGCGGCTCGCCATGAAACACCGTACCTGGATCAATTTCGAAGTAATAGGTCTCGAACGACTGTTGAGGATTAAAGGGGATCAGAGGAAACAGGCGATAGCGTTCCCCTTCTGCAGTCAGCGGCTGCTCGGCGCGGAAAGATCTCACCTCTGCCTGAACCGGAGACTTACAGAGCAGCGAGGTGAAGGAAATCCGCAAGCCATTGGCAATTTTCCAGAGAGTGGCGATGGTCGGACTTGATTTGCCAGTCTCGATCTGCCGTAGCATGCTTTTACTGACCCCTGTCAGCGCGGACAACTGATCAAGACTTAAGCCCCGGCTCTCCCGATGACAGCGTAAATTAGAAGAAATCGCCTCAACCGACTGTTCCATATAAAACCCACCTTGACAATATAACGATCAATAAGTACTTTAGCACTCAAATGTTTGTTAAAGTGTACAATGGCAGGCTGCTTTTTTCAAGGAAAGATCAGACAATGACTAAAGGCAAATCAGAACATCTCCCGCTTATTGCCTTTTGCGCCCTCGGTGTAATCTGGGGCAGTAACTTCATCTACATGAAAATGGCGGCTCATCTTATTTCACCATTGCAGATCGTCTTCTTCCGGGTGCTTTTCGGTTTTATCCCTGTTGTACTCTACGCCCAACTGCGAGGATTATTGCGCTGGCAGCATCTCAAGCATATAGGCCCTTTCTTCGTTATGGGTCTTTTGGCCACCGCAGTTTACTACTACGGCTTTGCCAAAGGAACTTCACTACTGCTCTCCGGTGTGGCTGGTGCTGTCAGCGGCGCAATTCCACTATTCTCTTTCCTGCTTGCCGTACTCTTCATCGCAGAGGAGAAAGCGACCCGTTTGAAAATTGCTGGCATCCTGATCGGCCTTGTCGGCGTGGTGATCATCGGGCGACCATCGGGAGCAGATCTCGCCAGCACCAACTTGGAAGGGGTCCTCTACATGGTCGCAGGGTCACTGAGTGTTGGCGCCTCGTTCGTCTATGCAAAGAAATTCATCATCCCGCTGAAAATTCCGGCCACAGCCCTAACCACCTACCAACTGGGGCTCGGCCTCCTGGTGCTAGCACTGTTCACCGACTACAGTGACATTGGTAATATTTTTTCCAGCACGCACGCCTCTCTTGGCCTGATCATCGGCCTAGGTCTGCTAGGCACTGGATTGGCCTACATCATCTATTACTACATTGTTGAAAAGCTCGGTGCGGTTTCGGCCTCTTCGGTAACCTACATTCCGCCAGTTGTAGCACTTCTGATTGGTAGTTTAATTGTCGGAGAACCGATTACCTTGGCAGATTATGGTTCGACCCTGCTGATCTTTGCCGGAGTATTTTTGTTGAAACAAAAATAAAATGACAGGCCTATAGATCGGCTGACTTGTATGGAGGGCAATAAATTCTGGTTATCACATATTTCTCGTTAGTCCTGCTATCCACCACCCTCGGGGGAAGTACGTGATTATCTAAACTTAGACGTTGTGGAAAGTGAAATCGCCCGGACTGGAGATGATGAATTTTTCAGATGTAACTACTTTTGAGATGAGTTTTTTACCCCTGTGTCATGATAATTAGTAACTTTAACAGCAGGTCTGATAGCATTTCTCTGGATAGTTCCTGTAACTTTACCTTTGAGATGTACCTCGCGACACAGGTGAGCCTTGCCGACCCCTCTGCAAGGTGCATTTCATGTGACAACGATGTAATAATGAAAGCAATAAGCAGGTTTATTGTGTGACTGTCAAGAAAACCGTAAGCGGCACTCTGTGACCGCAGGTGCAAAAGGAGCGATAGCATGAAAGACATGATGGCGCAGTTTGCCATAATGATGCTGATAACCAGTGCAACTTTTGCTGCAGGTTTTCAGGGGGAAGTCATCAAGATCGAGGATACTCAGATCACCATAGAGGTTTTCGGAGATGAGACGGTCAGTTTCAAGGAAGGGGTCCATGTCAGTTTAGAGGCTATCCCAAAGAATGTCCCAACCCTGGACATGCTGCAAGGCTGATAGGCGCTTATCGTGCCGTTGGCATGACTCAGTAACCTTCCCATTTATAACAATATTTGAAACGTATTTTCTGTCGCTGGGAAAGCTTTAAGTCCTTAGGGTATGCAGGACCACAATTCAACACAACATGCAAGACAGCGCAACCATTCGAAATCCGGTTGAGCCGTTTTTTATTACAGTTAGTGATAAATCAGGAAAGTCCCGTTATTTGTTATTGGTTCGTTTTTAGTAATTGCTTACGTTTAGATACCATCCTTATCTG
This sequence comes from Deltaproteobacteria bacterium, assembly GCA_026193235.1. Lineage (GTDB taxonomy): Bacteria > Desulfobacterota > Desulfuromonadia > Desulfuromonadales > Geopsychrobacteraceae > JAPHSA01. The sequence continues at coordinate 8,001 of JAPHSA010000159.1, forward strand.
CTAATATGTATTGTATGACCACCGACCAAACCATCCTATTTAGCCTGATTGGCCTCATTTTCATATTTCTCATCTGGGGCCGTGTACGCTACGATGTAACGGCCTTTGCAGCGCTGGTCCTGGCTTTTTTGACCGGTGTCATTCCAAAAGACCAGGTTTTTTCTGGGTTCGGCCACCCGGCGGTGATTATTATCGCCCTGGTGCTGATTGTCAGTCGCGGCCTCTCCCGCTCTGGTGCGATTGAACTGCTGGCGCGCAAGATTGTCGACTCGTCTCGCAGCCTGCCAACCCATATCGGCATCATGGCGGTGATCTCCGCCACTCTTTCGAGCATCATGAACAACGTTGCCGCGCTGGCCTTGCTGATGCCAGTCGACATGCAGGCGGCCAAGCGGGGCAAGCGGAGTCCGGCGCTGACGTTAATGCCACTTTCGTTCGCCTCAATCCTCGGTGGTATGGTGACCCTGATCGGCACGCCGCCAAATATCGTCATCGCCACCTTTCGCGAGAGTGCCCTGGGCGAACCGTACGGCATGTTCGATTTTGCTCCGGTCGGAGTGGTCGTGGCAATTGTCGGGGTGCTTTTTGTCTCTCTCGTTGGCTGGAGGCTGATTCCAGTGGAGCGTGGCAAACACGACACCGCCCAAGAACTTGGCGATCTGCAGAACTATATTTCGAACGCCAAGGTGCAGGAAGCTTCCAAAACGGTAGGCAAGGCGCTCAAGGATCTCGAGTCGTTCGCTGAGGAGAGTGACGTCAATATCCTTGGCCTGGTACGTCGCGGTAAACGCTTGGCCGGAACCGCCCGACGCGAAATCCTGCGCAAGAATGATCTGGTGATACTGGAAGGACGTCCCGATGCCATCGACCAATTTGTCGGCGCAGCCGCCCTGGAACATGTCGGCGCGGAGAAGCATTTGGCCATAACCGCCGAGGCGGTTGCTCTAGTCGAAGTGGTGGTACCGGAAGGGGCGATGATCGTAGGACGTACGGCGATGGAGGCACGCTTGCTCACCCGTCGCAGCGTGACCCTGCTCGGCATTTCACGCAAGGGGCAGCGGATTCGCGAACAGGTGCGCAGAGCGCCGATCAAGGCGGGGGATCTCCTGCTGTTACTCGGTCCCGAGGAACAACTTCCCGATGTGGTCGATTGGCTCGGCTGCCTGCCACTGGCCGAACGTGGTTTAGAATTCATCCAGCGGAACAAGGCGTGGGCGGCCGTGGCCATCTTTGCCACCGCGATTATTGCCGCCAGCATAGGCTTGGTCTACCTGCCACTGGCGCTGGCGGCGGTGGTGGTTGCCTACGTCGTGCTGCATATTGTCCCTTTGTCCCAAATCTACGATTCGGTGGAGTGGCCGGTCATTGTGCTGCTTGGCTCGATGATCCCCATCGGTGCCGCGCTGGAGGCAAGTGGCGGAACGACCCTGGTGGCCAATACCATCGTCGACTGGACGGCAGGCCTACCGACCGTCGCCGTCCTAACTATCCTGATGCTAGTCACCATGACCCTCTCAGACATACTGAACAATGTGGCGACAGCGCTGATCGCCGCCCCTATCGGCGTCGATATAGCCAACCGGCTCGGCGCCAACCCGGATGCTTTTCTGATGGCGGTTGCCGTGGC
>JAPHSA010000078.1 GCA_026193235.1 Deltaproteobacteria bacterium
CATTTGTCAATTTTATCTTCAAAAACGGCAGCAACCAGTTGCTCGCGTTCGGCAAGACGGTTCAGCAGATTGCTGATCTTCTCTTCAGCATCGCTATTTCCGGTCACCGAAATTTCCTGCATGCGACTGTAAGGCACGGCATCAAAAGTCTCAGTCGTAATTTTGCGGCGCTGTGGCAGCAGGACATTTCCGTCCTCATCCTCGATGGAAGCCGCGGCCGTCAAACCGACCAACAATGACCGAATCTTGCTTCTGGTAGATTTTCGCAAGATACGAATTTCATCATCACGGTCTTTGAGCAACTTCTCGATTTCACGGGCCTCAATCTGCTCAGTTCTTGAATCTTTATCGATCCCCTTACGCGAGAAGACCCGGGCGCCGATAATAACGCCTTCCTCACCGGGTGGTACCCGCAACGAAGTATCCCGAACATCACCGGCCTTTTCACCAAAAATTGCCCGCAGCAGTTTCTCTTCAGGGGATAGTTGAGTTTCGCCTTTGGGTGTGATTTTACCGACGAGGATATCTCCAGGCTTGACGCTTGCCCCAATCCGAATAATCCCCGATTCGTCTAAATCCCGCAGGGCATCTTCTCCAAGGTTGGGAATATCGTCAGTAATTTCCTCTTTACCCAGCTTAGTATCTCGGGCGACACACTCAAATTCTTCGATATGAATCGAAGTGTAGCGGTCATCCTGCACCAGTTTTTCAGAAATCAGAATTGAATCTTCAAAGTTGTACCCATGCCACGGCATGAAAGCGACGAGAACGTTCTGTCCCAGAGCCAATTCACCCCACTGGGTTGAGGGGCCATCTGCAATGACATCACCGCGGATGACCCTGTCGCCGGTCTTGACAATCGGCTTCTGGTTAATACAGGTGTTCTGATTGGACCGGCTGAATTTCAGCAGGTTATAGATATCAACACCGGTACCAGTCGCGTCCATATCCTTATCTGCGATCTGGATAACAATGCGATCCGCATCGACGCTCTCTACTACCCCATCATGACGAGCAACCACAGAACTACCGGAATCGTGAGCAACGATGCGCTCCATCCCGGTTCCAACCAGCGGAGCGTCCGTACGCAATAATGGAACAGCTTGACGCTGCATGTTGGAGCCCATCAAGGCCCGGTTAGCATCATCATTCTCCAGGAAAGGAATCAATGCAGCAGCTACAGACACAATCTGCTTCGGTGATACATCCATCAGGTCAATCTGATCCGGCGGAAGAAGCAGGAACTCACCAGTTTTACGCACGTTGACAAGTTCATTGATAAAGATCCCGTTATCATCAATCGGTGCATTCGCCTGAGCAATTGCGTGACCTTCTTCTTCCAGAGCAGAGTAATATTTGATTTCGTTAGTGACCTGCCCATCGTTAACCACCCGGTAAGGAGTCTCTACAAAACCGTATTCATTGATCCTGGCATAGGTGGAAAGGGAAGCAATCAGACCGATGTTCGGCCCTTCAGGTGTTTCAATGGGGCAGACCCGACCATAGTGCGTTGGGTGAACATCGCGAACCTCAAAACCAGCGCGCTCCCGAGTCAAACCACCCGGTCCGAGGGCTGACAAGCGGCGCTTATGAGTCACTTCAGAGAGAGGATTGGTTTGATCCATAAACTGAGATAACTGTGAAGAGCCGAAAAATTCCTTCACCACAGCCGACACCGGCTTAGAGTTAATCAGATCATGCGGCATGAGGCTATCAACATCCTGCAGACTCATCCGCTCTTTGATCGCACGCTCCATCCGCACCAAACCCACCCGGTACTGATTTTCAAGGAGCTCACCAACAGCACGAACCCGGCGGTTACCAAGATGATCAATGTCGTCAATTGAGCCTTTGGCGTTGCGCAGATCAACCAGGTAACGCACAACCTCAAGAATGTCTTCTTTAGTCAGAGTTGCAAGGTCCAAAGGACTACCAAGCCCCAGCTTATGATTCAGTTTCAGACGCCCGACCGCAGAAATGTCATAGCGATCTGAATTGAAAAACAAACTTTCAAACAGGTTCGTCGCTGTTTTAACGGTTGGCGGATCACCGGGGCGTAGGCGACGGAAAATCTCGATGATCGCATCTTCCGCTGAATCGACCTTATCAACTCGCAGCGTATCACTCAGGTAAGAACCGACATAAAGATGATCAATGAAAAGGATTGAGAAATTATTAATTCCCTTCTCCCTCAACTCTTCAAGTTTTGCTTCAGTCAACTCGGCATTGCATTCAAGAATGACTTCGCCGGTGGACTCATCAACGATATCACTGGCGACAGCCTGGCCGACAAGGTTCTCTTCTGAAACGGGAATAGACTCTATACCCTCATCATTCAGATTACGAATCGCCGCCTTGGTAAACTTACGGTTAGCCTTGACAAGCACCTCGCCACTTTTGGAAAGCACATCAGAACTTGCTCTCTGACCGGCAAGAAGGTCAAAATTAACCGACTTATTGTAACTCTTACCGTCCCAAGTGATTTCTTCGAGATCGTAATAGTAATTCAGCAGTTCTTCGGTGGTATAGCCGAGGGCTTTTAACAGCACGGTTGCTGGGAGCTTACGACGGCGATCGATACGAACCCAAAGCAGGTCCTTGTGATCAAAATCAAAATCGAGCCAGGAACCACGATAAGGAATTATGCGCGCATTGTAGAGCACTTTTCCGCTGGAATGGCTCTTCCCTTTATCATGAGAGAAAAAGACCCCTGGAGAGCGATGAAGCTGACTGACGATAACCCGCTCAGTGCCATTGATAATGAAGGTTCCGTTTTCAGTCATTAACGGAATCTCGCCAAAATAGACTTCCTGCTCTTTAATATCGCGAATCGACTGGGCGCCGGAATCCTTGTCAACGTCCCAGGTCACCAGGCGAACCTTGACCTTTATTGGTGCAGCATAGGTCATTCCCCGCTGATGACATTCCTCAACATCATACTTTGGCTTACCCAGCCCATAGGACACATACTCCATGGAACAGGTATCGCTAAAGTCGCGAATTGGGAAAACTGAGCGAAAAACAGCTTCAAGCCCGCTTTGTTTCCGCTCTGCTGAGGGAAGCTCCGCTTGTAAAAACCGTTTATAGGAAGTTTTTTGTATATCAATAAGATTCGGAATATCGATGATATTCGTCACCTTTGCGAAATGCTTTCTGAGCAGCGGATTATTCGCAAACGAATACGCCATGATTTCTCCTTTGGCTCAGGATCACGGGCCAGGCTAAAGCCCCGACAGACACCACTCTGGAAGCCTGCTGTAACTATATCTCAGATGGAAATTGCTACAACCTGCTTACCGGCTCTGAAAGAAATTTACAGAGCCTGAAACAACAGACAGGTCTACCCCGGAAAAACGACCGAGGCTGACAACGACAATAGCCAAGGCCACATAGAGTGACCTTGGCTAAGGATTTGCTATCGGGTGAAAGGCTATTTCAGCTCCACGCCGGCGCCAGCTTCTTCAAGCTGCTTTTTAATGTCTTCTGCCTCGTCTTTAGAAACTGCTTCCTTGACGACGCCAGGGGCTCCGTCAACCAGGTCTTTTGCTTCTTTAAGACCCAGACCGGTAATTGCACGCACAACTTTAATGACGTTGATCTTCTTTTCACCGATGGATGCGAGGACAACATCAAACTCATCTTTTTCAACGACAGCTTCACCAGCAGCCGGAGCGGCGGCGACAGCAACCGGAGCTGCGGCAGAAACACCAAACTTCTCTTCTAGTTCCTTAACGAACTCTGACATTTCCAGAACAGTCATGTTCTCCAGAAATCCTACAACTTGCTCTTTCGTAATCTCAGCCATTTTTTCCTCCAAATATATGTTTTATTATGAGTTTATTGTTTTAATTAAGCAGCTTTGTTTTGACCGATTGCGTTCAGCACTTGAACCAGAGAACGTGGAATTGCGGCCATAGTCCCGACAAAATTGGATACCGGCGCGTTCATTGAGCTCAAAGCTTTTGCCAGCAGTTCATCACGACTCGGCAGATCTGCCAGGGCATTGATCTCAGCGACCGTCATCAGCTTACCGCTGAGGACGCCTGCCTTCAGTTCAAAAGCATCAATTTCTTTGGCAAACTTACTGAGAATCTTAGCTGGAGCAACCGGATCATCTCCGGACAGTGCTATAGCTGTTGGGCCCGTACAAAAAGAGCGTAATTCTTCAGCCGGTGTACCTTCTGCTGCGAGCTTGAGTAATTTGTTTTTCACAACCCGGTATTCAACCCCGGCTTGAGTCAATTCCCGGCGTAGGGCAGTAGCCTGTTCGACATTGATCCCGCGGTAATCGGCGAGAAATGTAGCTTGAGTTTCTGCCAGACGTTGCGCAAGCTGTTGAACAATCTGTTCTTTTTCTGTTCTGTTCATCTCCTCTCCTCCTTTCGTAATAATGTTTGGGATAACATCCCACCCAAGTCAATTTAAAGGGAGAGTCGACAATGTCGCCACAACACCCTCAGCCTCGGCAGGTGGTCAAGCCATTAAATGCCAGGCATACCTGCGGTCTTTGACTTAGAGCTAAAAACTCTACTTACGTTATTTCACCAATGCCTGTACCTGAGGGATGTCAAGGTTAATCCCTGCACCCATCGTGCTCGACAAGGAAATCTTCTTGAGATATGTCCCCTTAGCTGTTGAGGGTTTTGCTTTAATCAGCACATCTACAAGTGAGAGGATATTTTCTTTCAACTTTTCCGCGTCAAAAGAAACCTTACCGACAGGAGCATGAACAATACCGGCCTTTTCTACACGATATTCAATCTTTCCAGATTTGGCTTCCTGAACAGCACGCTCCAAATCAGGGGTGACTGTTCCGACCTTGGGATTTGGCATCAAACCGCGTGGCCCTAGGACACGACCGATTTTACCAACAACACCCATCATGTCTGGGGACGCTATCGCAGTGTCAAACTCAAACCAACCGCCCTGAATCTTTTCCGCCAGGTCTTCCGCACCGACATAGTCAGCGCCGGCAGCTTCAGCTTCCTGAGCCTTTTCACCCTTGGCGAAAACCAGAACGCGGACAGTTTTACCAAGTCCGTTCGGCAAGACGACAGCACCACGAACCATCTGGTCCGCCTTACGAGGGTCGACCCCGAGGCGAATACTGACATCGACGGTTTCATCGAACTTTGCAAAGGTGCTCTTTTTGAGCAGTTCAAGAGCTTCATCAATTCCATAAACTTTGGAACGATCAACGAGCCCTTTTGCATTTTTGATGTTTTTACCTGTTGCCATTTCTTATCTCCACTATCCGCCGTATCAGGCGACTTCGATTCCCATGCTGCGCGCTGTACCCTCAATAATCCGGACTGCAGCCTCTTCTGAGAACGCATTAAGGTCAGGCATTTTCAGGCGTGCAATTTCCAAAACCTGATCTTTAGTGACCTTGCCTACCTTCTCCTTGTTCGGAACACCAGAACCTTTTTTAAGCTTTGCGGCACGAAGCAACAGCACTGCAGCAGGCGGCGTCTTGGTAATATAAGAGAAGGAGCGGTCTGCATAGACAGTAATCACAACAGGGGTGATCAAGCCTGCCTGCTCCTGGGTTTTTGCATTAAAAGCCTTGCAGAATTCCATAATATTGACCCCATGCTGCCCAAGGGCTGGGCCAACCGGTGGCGATGGATTTGCCTGACCGGCTGGAATCTGCAGTTTGATCTGTCCGATAATTTTCTTGGCCATTACTGACTCCTTAAACGAACGAAACGTTCATCCCAGCTTAGCTGGTTTTTTCAACTTGGATAAATTCCAGTTCAACCGGGGTCACCCGGCCAAAGATACTTACCATTACTTTTAGCGTTCCACGCTCTGGACGAACATCCTCGACCATTCCGGTAAAATTAAGAAAAGGACCGTCGACTACACGCACCGTCTCACCAACTTCGAACTCTACTTTTGGTTTCGGCTTTTCGACGCCTTCTTCCATGCGATTGGTAATCTTGGCGACTTCTTCATCAGGGATCGCTGGAGGGTTTTGCCCGCCGCCGACGAAGCCTGTCACCTTGGTCGTACCAGTCACAACGTGCCAGGTTTCACTATTAAGCTCCATCCTGACGAGAATATAGCCGGGGAAGAATTTGCGTGTTGACGTCTTCCGCTCCCCTTTACGCATTTCAACAACCGTCTCAGAAGGGATTAAAATCTCTTCAAAAAAGTCTTCCATGCCCATGGAGCGGATTCGTTCTTCCAGGCTGAGCTTAACTTTATTTTCATACCCTGAGTAGGTATGTACGCCGTACCACTTCATAGACATGGTAAAGACCTCTTCACCCCTCAACCGAGAACCAAACGGATAAGGCGCGAAAGAATTATATCAACACCGCCGAGAAAAACCGCACAGAGCAGAACTAAAACAATAACCACCGTCGTCGATGCATAGGTATCCTTCTTTGACGGCCAAGTGACCTTTTTAAGCTCCGCCTTAACGTTACTGAGAAACTCGTTCAATTTTCTGATCATTGATCTTATTGTCCCATTGCAGGTGTTACTTACAAAGTTGGCAGGCCAGGAAGGATTCGAACCCTCAACACCCGGATTTGGAATCCGGTGCTCTAGCCATTAGAGCTACTGGCCTACAATCTAACCTTGGCTTCGCCACAGACCCCGTTATTTGGTTTCTTTATGTGGGGTGTGCTTCCGGCAGAAGCGGCAATACTTATTAAATTCCAATTTATCTGGAGTGTTTCTTTTATTTTTTGTCGTTGTATAGTTGCGCTGCTTGCACTCGGTGCAAGCGAGAGTGACGATGTCACGCATAGCGTTTACCTCATAAGGCCCTCCTGACTAACGCCAGGAGGGCATGTCTCATAAATTTGAGCTGTTACTTTAGTTACTCGATAACTGCACTAACGACGCCGGCACCAACTGTCCGGCCACCTTCGCGAATAGCAAAGCGCAGGCCATCATCCATTGCGATCGGGGTGATCAG
>JAPHSA010000211.1 GCA_026193235.1 Deltaproteobacteria bacterium
CTGATCACCCCGATCGCAATGGATGATGGCCTGCGCTTTGCTATTCGCGAAGGTGGCCGGACAGTTGGTGCCGGCGTCGTTAGTGCAGTTATCGAGTAATCCAAGGATATAATTCAATGTCTACCCAGAAAATCAGAATACGTCTCAAAGCTTATGACCACAGTTTGCTCGATCAAGCGGTCGCAGAAATTGTTGATACTACCAAGCGAACGGGCTCCAGATTGGTTGGTCCAATTCCTCTGCCAACAGTGATCAATAAGTATTGCGTATTGCGTGGTCCACATGTTGACAAGAAAAGTCGTGAGCAGTTTGAGATTCGCACCCATAAGCGTCTGCTGGATATTATGGAGCCAACTCAACAAACGGTAGATGCGCTGATGAAATTAGACTTGTCTGCCGGTGTAGATGTCGAAATTAAACTCTAGGTTCCAGACGTATAGCATTTAAGGGCACATCAATGATCAACGGATTGTTAGGAAAAAAAATTGGCATGAGCCAGGTGTTTGCTGCCGATGGCCAACGGATACCTGTAACGGTACTTGAGGCAGGTCCTTGTACCGTACTGCAGATGAAAACTATCGCTACTGATGGTTACGAAGCTGCTCAGGTGGGTTTCGTCGAAAAGGAGTCTCGGCGGATCAACAAGCCTGAAATGGGACATTTTAAAAAAGCAGGCAAGGGCGCATTTGCCTTCGTCCGTGAATTTAATGCTCTCGGAGACTGCGCTGTTGGTGATCAGTTTTCCTGCGATATGTTCAAGCCAGGCGACCGGATCGATGTTACCGGGACAAGTAAAGGTAAGGGCTTTCAGGGTGTAATTAAGCGCTGGGGCTTCTCTGGAGGTCGTGCTACGCATGGCTCTATGTTTAAACGCAGACCAGGAGCCATTGGTCAGTCGGCCTCGCCGTCCAAGGTTGTCAAAGGCAAAAAAATGCCCGGCCAGATGGGCAATGAGCGGGTGACTACACAAAACCTGATCGTCGTTGAAGTGCGTCCGGAACAAAACCTTATCCTTGTTCGTGGCGCAATTCCAGGGCCTAAAAATGGCTTAGTAGAGATCCGTCAAGGAATCAAGGCTTAACCGCTGCAGATTTAGGAGTAGAAAATGGCAACTGTAGCAATGTATGACCAAGAAAAAAAACAAATAGGTGAGCGTGAACTTGCCGATACCGTTTTTAATACTGAGGTAAAAGAATATTTACTCCATGACATGGTGCGCTATCAACTAGCGGCGCGTCGTCAAGGGACAGCAGCGGTAAAAAATCGTAGTGCTGTTGCCGGGGGGGGTAAAAAACCATATCGTCAGAAAGGTACGGGTAATGCTCGACAGGGAACCATTAGAGCTCCACATTTTGTCGGTGGTGGTGTTGCTTTTGGTCCTCAGCCACGCTCGTATGCGTTCAAATTAAACCGTAAAGTAAAAAAAGCCGCATTATGTAGCGCTTTGTCTGCGCGTTTTCAGGGAGAGAAAATCGTTGTTATTAACGATCTAACCATGGACGCGATCAGTACGAAATCGTTTGATCAGCTTATGAAGCGCTTTGAGCTTGAGAGTGTTTTGATTGTGATTGACCAGGCTAACCCCATGGTGGAGCTTTCAGCTCGTAATCTGCGAAATGTTAAGGTGTTGCGCGCAGATGGTGTGAATGTCTATGACATTCTTAAGTATCCCAATCTGGTTTTGACTGATTCTGCAATCAATGAGATTGAAGGAGCTTTGGAAAAATGAAACCGCTGCACGAAATTATTCGTAAACCGCTGATCACTGAAAAGGCTAACCTGCTTAAGGAAGAAACCCAGGTGGTGGCTTTTGAAGTGGCACGCAGTGCTAACAAAATTGAAATCAAGCAGGCGGTCGAAAAAGCTTTTGATGTCAAAGTAAAGGCTGTAAATACGGTTCTGCAACGTGGCAAGGTAAAGCGGGTTGGTATTAACCTGGGGCAGCGCAGTAATTGGAAAAAAGCTTACGTGACCCTCGAAGATGGTCAAAGCATTGATTTTTATGGCGTGTAGGTCTGTGCGCTTAGCAGGTATGGAGTAGTAATCATGGGCATCAAGAAATTTAATCCAACATCTGACGGTCGTCGTCATATGACTTCTTCAACTTTTGAAGAGGTGACTAAGACAACACCTGAAAAATCTCTGCTCGCTCCATTGAAGCGTTCTGGAGGACGAAATAATGCCGGTCGCATTACCAAACGTCATACCGGCGGTGGGCATAAGCGGCAGTATCGCATTGTTGATTTTCGGCGCGATAAGATGGAAGTGCCCGCTAAGGTTGCGGCTATTGAATATGATCCAAATCGTAGCGCGCGGATAGCTCTGCTCTATTATGTGGATGGTGAAAAGCGTTATATTCTTGCGCCAAACGGTTTAGGTGTTGGTGATACCGTGGTGGCCAGTGACTCTGCTGACATTCGTCCGGGCAACACCTTGACGATTAAATCCATACCTCTGGGTACATGGGTGCATAACGTAGAGCTCAAAGTTGGTAAGGGTGGTCAGCTTGCCAGAAGTGCCGGTGCCTACGCAATGATCGCCGCAAAGGAAGGTCGCTACGCTCAATTGCGGCTCCCATCAGGCGAAGTTCGTTTGGTTATACAGGATTGCCGTGCCACCGTAGGACAGGTTGGCAATCTGGATTTTGAGAAAATTAAAATTGGTAAGGCTGGCCGGAATCGCTGGCTTGGTAAACGCCCGCAATCCCGCGGAGTGGCAATGAACCCAGTTGACCACCCCCACGGTGGTGGTGAAGGCAAAAGCTCCGGTGGCCGCCATCCTGTCACTCCTTGGGGCGTGCCTACTAAGGGTTACAAGACAAGATCGAATAAGCGTACTGACAAATTTATTGTCCGCCGTAGAAATAAGAAGTAATTACAGCTGTTAGGAGACGAACGTGGCGAGATCGATCAAAAAAGGACCTTATGTTCAGGAATGCCTGTTGCGTAAAGTGGATCTAGAAGGTGATTCAAGTCGCAACAAGGTTATAAAAACATGGTCACGTCGTTCAACTATCATCCCTGAGTTTGTCGGACTGACTTTTGCTGTTCATAATGGTAAAAAGTTTGTCCCGGTCTTCGTCAGTGAAAATATGGTTGGACACAAGCTAGGAGAATTTGCCCCGACCCGGACCTATTACGGGCACGGAAGTGATAAGAAAAGTAAGGTCAGATAGGTTTAACAACTTCTGACGGGAGTTCCGAGTCATGGAAACACAAGCTAAATTAAGAAACGCTCGCCTTTCACCACGGAAGGCGCGGCTCGTAGTCGATATGGTGCGCGGCAAGGGAATTCAGGAGGCTATGAACATCCTCCAACTCTCTCCGCAGAAAACCGCGCCTGTGTTGTCGAAGCTTTTGAAGTCTGCTGTCGCTAATGCTGAGCAAAAAGGCGTTTCTGATGTAGACCAGCTGTTTGTGAAAACAGCCATGGTCGATCAGGGCCCAGTGCTTAAGCGTTTTATGCCCCGTGCTCAAGGACGGGCCAGCCGGATTCGTAAACCGACCAGCCACATTACTGTGGTTCTGGATGTCAAGTAAGTCGAGGAGGTATTCCTTTGGGTCAGAAAGTTCATCCGATAGGGTTTCGTCTGGGAATTAACCGGACATGGGAATCCCGCTGGTATGCAGATTCAGATTATGCGGAAAAATTACATGCAGATTTGAAACTGCGTAATTTCCTGAAAAAGCGTCTGTATCATGCAGGTATTTCTAAAATTGAATTAGAGCGTGCTGCTAATAAAGTCAAAATCAACATATTTGCCGCGCGTCCTGGCATCATCATCGGTAAAAAAGGTTCAGAAGTCGAGGTCCTCAAGCAAGAGCTGGCGAAAATTACCAATGATGAATGTTTTATTAACATTCAGGAAGTGCGTAAGCCTGAAGTTGATGCTCAGCTTGTTGCGGAAAACGTTGTACTCCAGCTTGAGCGCCGGGTTGCATTTCGCCGTGCCATGAAACGCAGTGTCAGTATGGCTCTTAAGTTTGGCGCCAAAGGAATCAAGATCAATTGCGCAGGGCGTTTGGGTGGTGCTGAAATGAGTCGGACAGAATGGTATCGTGAAGGTCGTGTGCCTTTACATACTCTTCGCGCCGATATCGATTATGGTTTTGCCGAGGCAAAAACAACTTACGGAATTATCGGTGTCAAAGTGCTCATCTTCAAAGGTGAAGTGCTGGGTAAGGAAAACGAACAGCCTGTCGGCTGATCAGGAGTAAATTTCATGTTAATGCCAAAAAGAGTTAAACGTAGAAAACAGTTTACCGGGCGCATGACAGGTCAGGCGACCCGAGGTACTGAAGTCAGTTTTGGCGATTACGGTCTCCAGGCTTTAGAGTGCGGCTGGCTTTCTTCGCGTCAAATAGAAGCTGCCCGACGGGCAATGACTCGCTATATCAAGCGGGGCGGGAAAATCTGGATTCGCACTTTCCCACACAAACCCTTGACCAGTAAGCCTGCTGAAACCCGTATGGGTAAAGGTAAAGGGTCGCCTGAAAAATGGGTTGCTGTGGTCAAACCCGGCCATATCGTTTACGAAATGCAGGGTGTTACCGAAGACGTGGCCCGCGAGGCTTTTCGTTTAGGTGCCCACAAACTACCGATGCGAACCAAATTTGTTAAGAGAGAGGTTGGCGATGAAAGTTGATGAAATCAAAGATCTCAGTGTAGAAGAATTGCAGACCAAAACTAAAGAGTTGCAGCAGGAATTGTTCAATTTAAAATTTCAGTTGCATACTGGACATCTGGAAAATACTGCACGTGTCTCGCAGGTGCGTAGAGATGTCGCCCGCGTAAAGACGGTTCTTTCCAGCAAGCTGAATGCTTAGTGTGTGAGGAATAATGAGTCAAGAACGAGGTAAAAGAAGTAGCCGGATAGGTGTTGTTGTCAGTGACAAAATGGATAAAACCGTTGTTGTCAGGGTCGATGATTTGGTCAAGCACAGTGTTTATAAAAAATTCATCAAGCGGAAAGTCAACTGTAAAGCTCACGACGAGGATAACAGTTGTGCCATTGGTGATAAGGTCCTGATTGTTGAAACCAGACCATTGTCAAAAGACAAACGCTGGCGCGTACGCCAGGTTCTGGATAAGGCCGTTATCGCTTAGGAGAAATTAGTCATGATCCAGATGCAAACCATGCTTAGCGTGGCGGATAACTCAGGTGCTAAGAAACTTTGTTGTATCAAGGTTCCTGGTGGTTCCAAGCGTAAGTACGCCGGAATCGGCGATATTATTATTTGTAGCGTGAAAGAAGCGTTGCCTAATTCAAAGGTCAAAAAAGGGGATGTTGTGCGAGCAGTTGTTGTTCGAACAGCCAAGGAAGTCCCTCGACCTGATGGTTCTTTTATCCGTTTTGATAATAACTCAGCAGTTGTTGTCAATGCAGGTAATGAACCCTTGGGGACCCGGATTTTTGGCCCTGTAGCTAGAGAATTGCGCGCTCGTCATTTTATGAAGATCGTCTCGCTGGCTCCAGAAGTTCTATAATTCAGATAGTTGGAGAGGCAAAGTAATGGCTAATGCAAAACTTCATGTCAAAAAAGAAGACATGGTAAAGGTTATCGCAGGTAAGGAGCGCGGAAAATCTGGCAAGGTCCTGCGTGTTTTTCCTGAAAAAAATCGTGTTGTGGTTGAGAGTCTCAACGTTGTTAAACGGCATACCCGTCCCAATCAACTGAACCCAGAGGGTGGGATTGTTGAGAAGGAAGCCTCGTTGAGTATTTCGAATGTTATGCTGGTTTGCGGCTCTTGTAATGAACCAACGCGAACTGGTGTGCGTAAGCTTGAAGATGGCAGCAAAACTCGTTACTGCAAAAAATGTGACGCGAGCGTGGATAAATAACGGAGAATTCAATGGCCAGGTTAAAGCAGGCATATATTCAGGAGCTAGTACCTGTTCTGATGAAGGAATTTCAATACAGAAATGTAATGGAAGTTCCGCGGATAGAAAAAATTGTATTAAATATGGGGCTTGGTGAGGCAATTCTAAACCCGAAGCTATTGGAATCTGCCGTTGACGAGTTAGCGCGGATTTCCGGTCAAAAGGCGGTCATTACAAAGTCGAAGAAATCGATCGCTGGATTCAAGTTACGTGACAATATGTCTATCGGTGCTTGTGTCACCCTGAGGCAAAGTCGTGCTTGGGAGTTTCTTGATCGTTTGGTCAACGTCGCTTTACCACGTGTTCGTGACTTTAAAGGGATTTCCGCTAAAGCTTTTGATGGCCGCGGAAATTATACCCTGGGTATTCGCGAACAATTGATCTTCCCTGAAATTGACTTGGATCAGATCGCCAAGGTTTCCGGATTGAATATCACGATTGTAACAACGGCGAAAACTGACGAGGAAGGCCGCGCTTTGCTGGCTGGCCTCGGCATGCCGTTTAGAAAATAAAGCTTAAGAGCGGAGGATATTGTGGCGAAGAAATCGATGATTGCCAAAGCTAAACGGCCTAAGAAGTTCGCGGTGCGTCAAAATAACCGCTGCCCTATCTGTGGCCGTCCGCGTGCTTATTATCGTAAATTTGATATGTGCAGAATTTGTCTGCGGAAACTGGCTTCCGAGGGGAAACTCCCTGGAGTTGTCAAGTCCAGCTGGTAACAGCAAGAAGGAGTACCACCCATGTCTATGACTGATCCGATGGCGGATATGCTGACCCGTATTCGTAATGCAGGTATGGCAAGTCACGCAAAACTTGATGTCCCATCGAGTAATGTAAAGGTTGCTGTTGCAACTGTTTTAAAAGATCTTGGTTATATCAAAAATTTGAAGGTTATCACCGATAGTAAGCAGGGTATCCTGAGGATTTATTTGAAATATGATACGAATCAGGAACCGATCATCCATGAAATTAAAAGAATATCGACACCAGGCCGGCGGATGTATGTCAGTAAGGATGACATCCCCAAAGTAAAAAATGGTCTTGGCGCGTCAATTTTATCCACCTCTAAGGGTGTTCTTGATGATGTTTCTGCTCGCCAGGCTCAAGTCGGTGGCGAAGTTATCTGTACTGTCTGGTAATTAGAGCAAGGAGCTAGAGCAAATGTCACGTATCGGTAGATTACCAGTTCCAATTCCATCCGGAGTGAAGGTTTCCCTCGATGGAACTAAAATGACAGTAAACGGTCCTAAGGGCGCGCTGTCTCAGAACCTCCATGAGCGCATGGCGATTGCCGTGGAAACAGGTCAGATCATTGTCACCAGGCCTTCAGACGCAAAACAGGACTGTGCCTTGCATGGCTTGACACGATCATTAATCAATAACATGGTAGTTGGCGTTACAGATGGATTTCAAAAAAACCTAGAAATCAATGGCGTTGGTTATCGTGCGGAAATTAATGGTAAGGTTCTGACCCTGGCTTTGGGCTATTCTCATCCAGTTGTTTACGAACTGCCTGAGGGAATCAGTGTTGAAGTTGAAAAACAGACTAAGCTGTCTGTTAAGGGAATTGATAAGCAGCTTGTTGGTGCTGCGGCAGCAAAAATTCGTTCGTTCCGGAAACCTGAACCTTATAAGGGTAAAGGGATTAAGTATGCGGATGAGCGGCTTTTGCGCAAGGCTGGTAAAACTGGCAAGTAGGTTAGTTTTTTATTAAGGAGTATGACTGTGGACGCTTCTCAAAAGCGACGTATTGCCAGACTAAAGCGTCAGGCACGAGTTAGAAAAAAAGTTCGTGGAACCAGTGAACGCCCCCGGCTTTCCGTATTCCGTAGTGCGAACCATATTTACGCCCAGATTATTGAAGATACAACGGGGAAAACACTCGTTGCGGCTTCTACTCTCGGTCAAGATGTGGAGTCTGGGAAAGGCGGTAATGTCGAGGCAGCTAAATTGGTTGGTGGTGCGATAGCAAAAAAAGCACTAGACCAGAACATTACCAATGTAGTTTTTGACCGTAACGGTTTCCTGTATCAAGGGCGCGTTCAGGCGCTTGCTGATGCTGCACGGGAAGCCGGATTAAAGCTGTAGAGGAGTAGATCTAGTGCTGCATATTGATCCTAGCGAATTGGAATTGACCGATCGGGTCATTCATATCAATCGTAATGCAAAAGTTGTCAAAGGTGGCCGTCGTTTCAGCTTTTCCGCACTTGTCATTGTCGGTGACGGTGACGGACATGTTGGCTACGGGCTCGGTAAGGCTAAAGAAGTTCCAGAGGCCATTCGCAAAGGGGTTGAGCAAGCTAAAAAAAGCTTAATCAAGGTTCCGATTCAGGAAGGTCGTACCATACCTTATGACGTTATTGGCAAATATGGTGCTGGCAAGGTGCTGCTTAAGCCAGCTTCTGCTGGTACTGGCGTTATCGCTGGTGGCGCAGTCCGTCCGATTTTAGAAGCAGTTGGTGTCGCAAATATCTTGACTAAGTGTTTAGGGTCCAACAACCCGCACAATGTGGTCAAGGCGACTATTAACGCATTGAAAATGCTTAAGAGCCCTGAGGAAATCAGAGCTCGTCGCGGCATTGCTCAAGGTTAGTTCCAGGATTTAGGAGAACAGAACAATGTCAGCAGAAGTTAAAGTCACCCTCAAAAAAAGTCCGATTGGTCGTAAGGCTTATTTTGCAAAAGTTCTCAAAGGCCTGGGATTAAATCGCCTGCATCAGACTGTCACTTTACAGGACACGCCGGAGATTCGTGGAATGATCCGTAAAGTTGAACATATGGTTGCGGTTGAAGACTGATAACTCGCAGAGGATAGTAAGATGGATCTAAGTAATCTTAAACCGGCACCCGGTTCAACAAAAAATAGAAAACGCATTGGTCGTGGTCCAGGCTCTGGTACTGGTAAGCAATCAGGCAAAGGTCATAAGGGACAAAATTCACGGAGTGGTGGTGGTGTTAAACCAGGCTTTGAAGGTGGTCAGATGCCTTTGCAGCGGCGTATTCCTAAGCGTGGATTCACTTCTTTGAATAAGAAAGTTTATAACCTGATAAACCTGCGTGATCTTGAAGTTTTTGAGGCGGGTACCGTTGTTGATCTCGAACAATATGGTCAGTCTGGTTTGGTTGCGGGGATTAAGGATGGAATAAAGATCCTTGCTGACGGTGAACTGACTAAAGCACTGACCGTACAGGCGCATAAATTCAGTAAGGCTGCTGTAGAAAAGATTGAAGCTGCCGGCGGTAAGACAGAGGTTCTCTAAACTATGTCGACGCTGCAGAACATATTGGCGATCCCTGAGTTACGGCGCAGGATCCTGTTTACATTGTCTATTCTGGCTGTTTACCGCGTCGGTTGTCATATACCGACGCCTGGAATAGATGCTCAGGTCCTCGCTACTTTCTTTGAAGGAACTGAGGGCACTCTGCTTGGACTGGTTAGTGCTTTTACTGGCGGCGCTCTGCAGCAGATGGCGGTATTTGCGCTAGGTATTATGCCATATATCAGCGCATCGATTATTCTGCAATTACTGACGGTTGTATTCGAACCGATAGAAAAACTCTCCAAAGAGGGTGAGCAGGGTCGTAAGAAGATTACAGAATATACCCGCTATGGCACCATTATTCTGGCAATCATCCAGGGCACAGGGATAGCGACAGGTCTGCAGTCTATGGTCGGCCCCTCCGGGGCTCCGGTTGTCCCTAACCCAGGTGCCGGTTTCATCTTGATGACAGTTATAACCCTCACTGCTGGCACCGCATTCATTATGTGGTTAGGCGAGCAGATTACTGAGCGTGGTATCGGTAACGGTATTTCTTTAATCATCTTCGCCGGTATCGTTGCTGGTATGCCATCAGCCATCGTCAATTCCGTACGCCTAGTCCAGACAGGAGCGATGACCCCGACGATCATCATCTTTATTATGGCTTTAATGCTCGTAACTGTTGCAGCCATTGTTTATATGGAACGCGCACAAAGACGGGTACCAATCCATTATGCGAAACGGGTTGTTGGGATGCGTAACATGGGTGGGCAGTCGAGCCACTTACCGCTTAAAATCAATATGAGCGGGGTTATCCCGCCGATTTTTGCCAGCTCAATAATGATGTTCCCGGCGACCATCGCAAACTTTATCGACGCTCCCTGGGTACAGACCGTTTCAACCTACCTGTCTCCCAGCCATTGGGTTTACAACGTTTTTTATATTGCATTTATAGTCTTCTTTTGCTACTTCTACACGGCTATAACTTTTAACCCGGTTAACGTTGCGGAAAATATCAAAAATCAAGGTGGTTTCGTTCCTGGCATCAGGCCCGGAAAAGAAACTGCTAACTATTTGGATATAGTTTTAGGCCGTTTGACTTTTGCCGGAGCGATATATATTTCGCTCGTCTGCGTCCTGCCAACACTTTTGATCAGTCAGTTGAATGTCCCGTTCTTTTTCGGCGGCACTTCACTGTTGATCGTTGTTGGCGTCGGAATGGATACTGCGTCGCAAATTGAAGCGCATCTGATTTCCAGATCTTATGAGGGGTTTATGAAGGGTGTGACTCTCAAAGGTCGGCACGGCTAAGGAGGTCAGAGAAAGATGAAAATTATTCTTTTAGGCCCCCCTGGTGCCGGCAAGGGCACGCAGGCGGCTATGCTCATGGAAACCCATGGCATTCCGCAGATTTCCACAGGTGACATACTGCGTGCTGCGGTGCGCGATCAATCGCCCATGGGAATCAAGGCGAAAGAATATATGGATGCTGGCGGGCTGGTGCCGGATGAAGTTGTTATTGGCATTGTCGCAGAACGTCTTCAGCATGCAGACTGTGCTCAGGGTTTTATCCTTGACGGATTCCCCCGTACGGTTCCACAGGCTGATGCACTCCAGCAGGTTTTGTCTGAACTGAATAAAAGTCTCAATGCGGTTATATCGCTTGAGGTTGACACTGAGGCTCTGGTGGAGCGTTTGGCTGGGCGACGAACCTGTTCATCATGTGGCAGAGGGTTTCATCTCAAGTATGACCCTCCTGCAGAGGATGGAAGCTGTTCGTCCTGCGGCGGTAATTTGATTCAACGTGATGATGACCAGGAAGCAACGATCAGAAACCGCATGCAAGTTTATCAGCAACAAACTGCGCCACTTGAAGATTATTACCGTGAGCAAGGATTATTGACGGCTGTCGATGGCATGGGTGAAATTGACGCCGTTCAGCGGGCGATCGAGACGGCACTTCAGGCTAGCTGATTTGATAATTTTAAAGTCACAATCAGAACTAAAAAAAATGCGGACAGCTGGACGCATGGTAGCAGAAATTTTACAGATGCTTCGAGATAGAGTCCGTCCCGGAGTGACAACGCTGGAATTAGACCGGCTGGCTGAAAAACAATGTGTGAAATGGAAGGCGCGTCCCGCCTTTAAAGGTTACGGCGGCTTTCCTTTTACGATTTGTGCTTCGCCAAATGAGCAGGTTGTTCATGGCTTCCCTAACCAAAAAAACTTGGTTGAGGGAGAGATCCTCAGTGTTGACTTTGGTTTGATTTTTGATGGTTTTTACGGTGATTCAGCGGTCACGATACCGGTTGGTAATATTGACCAGAAGACGCAAAACCTTCTAGAGATTACCCAACAGTCTCTAGAATGTGGGATTGCTAAGGCGCTTCCCGGTGGTCATTTGTCTGACATCTCGAATGCCGTGCAGACACATGTTGAAAAAAATGGTTACACGGTCGTACGCGAGTTTGTAGGTCATGGTATCGGCAGGCAACTTCATGAAGACCCGCAGATACCGAACTATGGCCCCCCAGGTAAGGGTCCTAAACTTAAAGCAGGGATGACTATTGCGATAGAACCGATGGTCAACCTGGGCATGTCTGGCGTGAAGATATTAGAAGATGGCTGGACAGCGGTTACAGTTGATGGCCAACTTTCCGCACACTTTGAACACACGATAGCTATTACAGAAAACGGGCCAGAAATTTTAACCCGACTGGAAAATTAATTGGTGCGGTCCTGGTGGACCGAATAAAAGCGTAAGAAAAGGATCTCAAAATGAAGGTAAGAGCTTCGGTCAAGAAGATCTGTGATAAGTGCAAGGTTGTTAAACGTAAAGGTGTTATCCGGATCATCTGTGAGAATCCCAAACACAAGCAAAGACAGGGATAAGGCCCTAGGAGGAAAAATTGGCACGTATTGCTGGAGTCGATTTACCGCGTAACAAACGCATTGAAGTGGCCATGACGTACATTTATGGAATTGGTCGCGCTACGTCTCAAGACATTCTTTCTCAGGCTGGTGTTGACTTTAATGCCCGGACTGATGATTTGACTGAGTCGGAATTAGCTAAAATTCGTGAACTCATTGACCAGAATTGTCACGTAGAAGGTGACCTGCGACGTGAGATCACCATGAACGTCAAACGTTTGATGGATCTTGGTTGCTACCGTGGATTACGCCATCGTAAAGGATTACCGGTGCGTGGCCAGAATACCAAGAATAATTCACGTACCCGTAAGGGGCCGAAGAAAACAGTTGCCGGTAAGAAAAAATAAGCGGAGTAATCATGGCTAAATCAGGTAAAAAAGTCGTACGCAAGAAAGTTGAAAAGAAAAACATCGCGAAAGGTGTTGCTCATATTCAATCCACTTTCAATAACACCATTGTGACCATCTGTGATCCAGTGGGCAATGTTGTCGCTTGGTCGACATCCGGTGCCAAGGGTTTTAAAGGATCACGGAAAAGCACACCATTTGCAGCGCAGATGGCCGCTGAAGAAGCTGCTACTAAGGCGATGGAACATGGTATGCGTTCGGTCGACGCCTATATAAAGGGCCCCGGAAGTGGTCGTGAATCTGCCCTGCGTGCACTTTCACTAGCTGGTTTGACAGTGACGATGATTAAGGATGTCACGCCAATACCTCATAATGGTTGTCGTCCGCCCAAACGTCGTCGCGTCTAAGCATCGAGGAGGAAGAAGTTGTCTAGGTACTCTGGTCCAGTCTGCCGTCAGTGCAGAAGAGAAAATGCAAAACTGTTCCTGAAAGGGGACAGATGTTACACCGATAAATGTGCTTTAGAGCGCCGAAACTATGCTCCAGGCCAACATGGCCAACGGCGTACCAAGGTCTCAGATTATGGCGTTCAGTTACGTGAAAAGCAAAAGGTCAAACGCACTTACGGAGTCCAGGAAAAACAGTTCAGACTGTATTTTTCTAAGGCTGATCGGATGAAGGGTGTGACCGGCGAAAACCTGTTGATGTTACTTGAGCGTCGACTTGACAGTGTTATCTATCGGCTTGGTTTTTCTGCATCGAGAGCGCAAGCAAGAACTCTGGTTCGACACGGGCATTTTCAGGTCAACGGTCAGAAGGTTAATATTCCTTCTTATCTCGTGCGTCCGAATGATGTCGTTAGTTTGCGTGAGAAGAGTCGTGAGGTTGCCTGTATCAACGAATCACTTGACAGTGTGATGCGTCGTGGTGTGCCAACTTGGGTAGAACTTGATCGTGATGCCTTTAAGGGGGTTATCAAGACCTTGCCAGTGCGCAGCGAATTAACGAATCCTGAATTCCAGGAGCAGTTGATCGTTGAACTTTACTCCAAGTAATTTTTAGCCCCATCAGGAACGCTTGAGAGGGAGAATTAATATATGTACAAAAACTGGAGAGATCTGATCAAGCCCATGCGCTTGGAAGCAACTGAGTTGACCGATACCTACGGTAAATTTGTTGCGGAGCCATTTGAACGCGGGTTTGGAACGACTCTTGGTAATTCATTGCGTCGCATTCTGTTGTCCTCACTCCAGGGGGCAGCTATTACCTCCGTGCGGATTAAGAATGTTCAGCATGAATTCTCCAGTGTTGTTGGCGTGACTGAAGACGTTACCGATATTATCCTTAATTTAAAAGGGGTAAAAGTTCGCCTTCATGGCTCCGATGATCGCAATGTCAGAATTGTTCAAAAAGGTGTAGGCGTTATCAAGGCCGGGGATATTATAACGGACAATAATGTTGAAATTCTTAATCCTGATCATCATATCGCAACCTGTAGTGATGAAACTGATTTTGAAGTTGATATGGTCGTTGCTATGGGCAAAGGTTATGTCTCTGCTGATAGAAATCGTGATGAAGGCGCTCCGGTCGGGACAATCCCTATTGATGCTATTTTTTCACCTATTCAGAAGGTCAACTACAATGTCTCCAACGCGCGTGTTGGGCAAATCACTGACTACGATAAATTGACTCTCGAGCTTTATACTGATGGGAGCGTTAAGCCAGAAGATTCTGTCGCTTATGCGGCCAAAATTCTTAAAGAACAACTGCAGATCTTTATAAATTTTGATGAGGCAGACGAACCGGTCGTAGAAGAAGAAGTTAACGAAAAGCAAAAAATCAACGAGAATCTTTATCGTTCGGTTGAGGAACTTGAACTTTCCGTTCGCAGTGCAAATTGTCTTAAAAATGCGCAGATTAATTTGATCGGAGAGTTGGTAGAAAAGTCTGAGGCAGAAATGCTGAAGACTCAGAATTTCGGACGGAAATCTTTGAATGAAATTAAAGATATTCTTTCTGAAATGGGTCTGGGCTTGGGAATGAAGTTGGACAATTTCCCCGACCCCGACTACCTAAAATTGATTCAAAAAGGTCAGGATGACGAGTAGTCCTCCTTTGATTGTTTTTTTAGAAAGGAACATAAGGTAATGCGCCATAATAAATCCGGCAGACGTCTCGGCCGTAAGCCTGACCATCGTCAACACATGATGCGTAACATGGTGACTTCATTCCTTGAGAATGAAAGTATCACTACGACGGTTACACGAGCCAAAGAACTACGTAAGCTTGCTGAAAAAATGATCACCTTGGGCAAGAGAAACGACCTCCACGCCCGGCGGCAAGCACTTCAGGTCGTTCGTGATCCAAAAGTTGTTGGTAAACTCTTCGAAATGATCGCACCCCGCTACTCGCAAAGACCTGGCGGCTATACACGGATTATCAAGCTGGTCAATCGTACGGGTGACAATGCTCCTATGGCTATTATTGAGCTGGTTGAAGAAGGCTTTGAACCAAAAGAACAAGTCGCTAAACCAGTAGAGAAAGTCAGTGCAACTCAGCCAGTTGAAGAGCCGGCAGAAAACACTGCTGAAGAAACTGCTTAAGCGCATTCTTTTATAGTTGATTGTATAAGGGGCAGAGATTTTCTCTGCCCCTTATTTTTTTTGCCGATTTCGCTACCGGCCTATCCATTGACTAGACCACTTCAAGATGTTAATTTTCTTCAGACTTTCCCAATAGCTATAGAGGGTAAGCAGGGATTATTATGCATGAACAAAAAATTCAGGTCCTGCACGGCACGGTTAGCAAACTGCTGCGGCGCGGAGCCTCGACGAACCTAAAAAAAGCTCTTGGGAAAATCCATCCCGCTGATATTGCCCACCTGTTTCGTTACTTTGAGCTGAATGAACAGAAAACACTTCTAAGTTTAATCCCTGATCTGGATCGCACCGCTGATGTCATGGCTGAGCTGGAACCAGAATCCTGGCCTCAACTCGCTGAATTGCTCGACAAAGATTATTTGATCTCAATTGTTCATGAAATGGCCGATGATGACAGCGCCGTTTTTATCAGAAGTCTGCCTGAAGAACTGGCTGAAGAAATTCTTGCCAAGCTCCATGCTGATCAATCCGAGGACGTTGAACACCTGCTTGGTTATGACGAAGAAACAGCAGGTGGGATCATGTCGACAGACGTATTCTCGCTTGATCAGGAACTCACAGTGAAAGAAGCCATTGAGGCACTGCAGGATTCTGAAGACTATGAAATGGTCTTCTATGTTTATGTGACTGATGAGCATAATCATCTGGTTGGCGTCTTGTCTTTGAGGCAACTCCTGACGGTACCTGCGAAAACAAAATTGTGTGACATCATGTCAACCAATGTGATGCGGGTCAGGACCGATATGGATCAGGAGGTCGTTGCTGATCTGGTAGCAAAATACAATATTCTGGCAATCCCGGTTGTTGATGATCACGGTAAACTGATGGGTTTGATTACCGTTGACGATGTCATTGATGTCATGCGTGATGAAGCGACCGAAGATATGCTGCGCATGGCTGGTACCAGTGAGGATGAATTACTTCTTGGTTACAAGTCATTCCAGATTGCCCGCTTGCGTTTGCCCTGGTTGATAACAACCCTTTTTGGCGGTGTCATCACCGGTACCCTTATGTGGTATTTCAAAGCAACACTGGAACAGGTTATCATGCTTATCTCATTCATCCCGGTTATTACCGGCATGGGAGGAAATGTTGGCAGTCAAACTTCGACCATTCTGGTGCGCGGCTTTGCGACGGGGAAAATAGATTTTTCCATGATTCGTCAGGTTTTTTTTAAAGAACTTCGCGTTGGCTTGATCATGGGAGCTGTTTGCGGTCTGGTTATCGCGACTGTTGCTATGGTCTGGCATCAAAATTATTACCTTGGTCTGGTTGTCGGTTTGGCCATGGTCACGGCGATCACTGTGGCGGCCTGTATGGGTGTTATTGTCACTGCGTTCTTTAAAAGAGTGGGGATTGATCCTGCCATTGCCTCCAGTCCATTCGTCCAAACAATTAACGATATCACAGGTATTTCGATTTACTTTATGATGGCGACACTGTTCCTCAAATATCTGATTTAGCCTGACATCAAATAGCTATCCCACCCGCGCTTAAGAATAGAAAAATCATGGGTCAGCTGCCTCAACAATCTGAAGCTTTAGTCCTCCGCTATACCGATTACGGGGAGGCGGATCGTATCCTCACTTTGTTTACGGCGCATCATGGTTTGCAAAAGGGGTTTGCCAAATCCGCGCGTAAAAGCCGCAAGCGTTTTGGTGCCACCCTGGAACCCTTTACCAAAGCTGTTTTTCATTGGCGTCAAGGACGTGGAGCCTTGCTGTCTTTGCAGGACGCTGAACTCGTTGACGCTCATTTCGGTTTGCGTAGCGATATCAAGCGTCTGGCGTTGGCCAGTTATGGTGTCGAGCTGATCGAACTATTGTTGGAGGAAGGGGAAGTTTACCAGCTGATTTATGAATTGCTTTGCGGTTTTCTTGCTTATCTTGACCAGGCTGGAGAGCTTTCCTCCGCGCGCCTGCTCCTGGAACTGAGATTGGTCTATTTACTCGGTTATATACCCCATTTACTCCACTGCAGCGAATGTCTGAAAATCTTTCACAATGAACCCATCCGTTTTGATGCCAACCGAGGAGGAAGTCTGTGCCACGACTGCGCAGGGTCCTCTGGTTTTGCTGTGGGACTCGGGACCGTTGGATCATTATCGCGCTCCCTCAAGGTTGCCCACGATCAATTTTATGGTTTTCGGTTCGGTGACAAAACCCTCCAGGAGGCCCAGCTTATACTCCAACAGGTTCTCCATCTGGTGCTGCCAAAAGAGCCAAAATCACTCAAGTTTCTCACGCAGTTATAATCCGGGTGAATCTTGACATCCTCAAGGGTGAAAGCTAAACTCCCTGTTCTTATTTTTGTCAAATTTCCCGTTTTTATCGGCGGTGTATTCATTAATTGGAGGAAATGTGACTTTTCAGGATTTAATTCTTTCCTTGCAAAACTATTGGGCTAATCAGGGCTGCATTATTCAGCAACCCTATGATATTGAAAAGGGTGCCGGAACCTTTAACCCCGCGACCTTTTTACGCGCTCTTGGCCCTGAACCCTGGAATGTGGCCTATGTTGAGCCGTCGCGGCGGCCAACTGATGGACGTTACGGGGAAAATCCGAACCGGTTGCAGCATTATTACCAGTTTCAGGTCCTTCTCAAGCCATCACCACAGAATATTCAGGACCTTTATCTGGATTCACTCAAGAGTTTTGGTATCGATCCTAATGCCCACGATATCCGTTTTGTTGAGGATGACTGGGAATCTCCAACCCTCGGTGCCTGGGGACTGGGTTGGGAAGTCTGGTTGGATGGTATGGAGATCACCCAATTTACCTATTTCCAACAATGTGGTGGTATCGATCTGAAACCGATCCCGGGTGAAATCACATACGGTTGTGAACGGATTGCCATGTATCTTCAAGGGGTCGACAATGTCTACGATCTCGAATGGATTAACGGCATCAAATATGGCGATGTTCATCACCAGACCGAGGTTGAATTTTCCCACTATAATTTCGAAGAAGCTGACACTGATATGCTCTTTCAACTGTTCGATATGTATGAAAAGGAGTGCCTCAGATTGGCGGAAAAAGAACTGGTTTTCCCGGCCTATGACTTCGTCCTTAAAGGGTCGCACGCTTTCAATCTGCTCGATGCCCGCAGTGCCATTTCGGTGACAGAGCGGGCCAGCTATATCGGCCGGGTTCGCAATATGTCGAAGCTCTGTGCCGAAGGCTATGTCAAACAACGCGAGAAACTCGGTTTCCCGCTGTTGAAGAAATGATGCAACCCCTCAGCCTTTCAAATCCTCAGAGGTTGTGGTTCAAATATGGAGAATGACATGTCTGCAGAACTATTTCTTGAACTTGGCACCGAAGAGATCCCCGCAGGATTTATTCCATGTGCCTTGAATGATATCGAACGTTTGCTCTGCCAGGAACTGCAAAATGCCCGTATCACGTACGGGGAGATCCGTACCTTTGCGACGCCCCGGCGGTTGGCCATCTCCTTCGCTGATGTCGCTCTTCAGCAGCAGCGCCAGGAGCTGGAACTGACCGGTCCACCGGCCCGCATCGCTTTTGATGCCGATGGCAATCCGACCAAGGCCGCTGAAGGTTTCGCACGTACCAATGGTGTCAGCGTCAGTGACTTGAAAACGATCAAAACTGATAAAGGTGAATATCTCTTTTTGTCAAAAGTCATTGAAGGCGGTGAATCAGTTCAGCAATTGCCAGAAATTCTGCCTCGTGTGATCGGTAAAATTCCGTTTAAAAAGTCAATGCGCTGGAAGGATCTGGATATTCGTTTTGCCCGACCAATGCACTGGATTGTCGCTACCTTCGGTGGAGAGATTGTCCCGTTCACTTTTGGCGATCTGCAGAGCGGTAACCTTTCCCGTGGCCACCGGTTTATGGCGCCTGGGGAATTTACCGTAAGCGGAGCGGAAGACTATATTCTTAAGGCTGAAAAACAACATGTCATTCCTCAGGTTGAAAAACGCCGACAGATGATTGAATCTCAGCTTAGTGAACTAGCGAAGAAACTGGGCGGTAAGATTAATCCCGATCAGGAGCTGCTGGAGGAGGTGAGTTTTCTGGTGGAGACACCGCAGGCTTTGGCGGGGACGATCGAAGATCGATTTCTCCAACTGCCGCCGGAACTGCTGATCACCAGCATGCGTGAGCATCAGCGTTACTTCACTCTGTTGGACGAGCAGGGCAAGCTTCTGCCGCACTTTATTACGATTGCCAATACCTTGGCCACGGACCCCGAGGTTGTTGTGGCTGGTAATGAACGGGTGCTGAAAGCCCGTTTGTCCGATGCCATGTTTTTCTGGCAGGAAGATCAAAAGAGCCAGTTACAAGATCGCCTTGAGGCGCTGAAAAAAGTTGTCTATCAGGCCAAGTTGGGAACCAGTTATGAAAAGATAGAACGGTTCAGTCAATTGGCGATTGGCCTGTCACAGCAGCTGTCTCCAGCCGATGTTGAACTGACCAAGCGGGCAGCCTTGTTAGCTAAATGTGACCTTGAGACCAGCATGGTCTATGAGTTTCCTGAGCTGCAGGGGATTATGGGCCGTGAATACGCTCTACTCGAAGGCGAAGATAAGCGTGTTGCCAAGGCTATTTTCGAACACTATCTGCCAACTCAGGCCGGCGGCGCATTGCCAAGTGATCATGTTGGTGCTTTTGTCTCTATGGCTGATAAGATGGATTCCATCTGTGGCTGCTTCAGTGTCGGCCTGATTCCGACTGGGACCGCTGATCCCTACGCTTTGCGGCGGAGCGCTATCGGCATCCTGGCGATTATTCTTGATCGTGGATACAGCGTATCAATACCGCAGCTGGTAGCAAAGAGCGTTGCTCTGCTCGAGACCAAAAGGCAACGTTCAGCTGAAGAAATTTCCACTGAGGTGGTTGAGTTCATCCGCCTGCGGTTGGTGAATATGCTGGTTGCTCACAATTATCCTGCTGATGTTGTGGAAGCTGTGTTAAGCGCTTCTTTCAGTGAGCCAGTCGATGCGGTGGAAAAAATTAAAGCTTTATCCGAGTTGAAATCACAGGCCGATTTCGAACCGCTGGCAGTTGCGTTTAAACGGGTCGGAAACATTATTAAAGGCGGTCTGGAACAACAGGTCGACCGCGACCTGTTTGAAGCTCCCTGTGAACGTAGTCTGTATGATGCATTACAAAAAGTTGAAGCACAGGTCGCAACCCTGGTTAAAGATCGCGATTATGTGCAAATGCTCGATGCAATAGCTGGATTGCGCGGCCCTGTTGACGCTTTTTTTGATGGTGTCATGGTTATGGCTGATGAGATTGCGGTAAAAAACAACCGCCTCGCCTTGTTAACCAGAATTGCCGCTTTGTTCAAAGATATTGCTGACTTTGGTCGAATAGCATAACCTATCGCAGATTCTTATAAGGAGCAGTTGTAATGGCAAAATATGTTTATTTGTTTGGTGACGGAAAAGCGGATGGTGCTGGAGCGATGCGGGAGTTGCTTGGTGGCAAAGGAGCCAATCTCGCAGAAATGACATCAATAGGCTTGCCGGTTCCTCCTGGGTTTACCCTGACAACAGAAGTTTGCATGGCCTTTTATGATAATAACCGAAACTATCCTGCGGGCCTGCTGGAAGAAGTGAATAGCGCCCTGAAAATTCTTGAACAGCAAATGGGCAAAGGGTTTGGCGACGGTGATAATCCGTTGCTGGTTTCCGTCCGCTCTGGCGCGCCCGCCTCCATGCCGGGAATGATGGATACGGTTTTGAATCTTGGTCTCAATGACCAAACGATTCAGGGGGTTATCCGCCAAAGTAATGATGCCCGTTTTGCCTATGACTCCTATCGCCGTTTTATTCAGATGTATGCCAACGTTGTTAAGGGGATGGATGGGGATATCCTGGAAAAGCTTCTTGAAGAGATGAAAGAAGCAAGGGGTGTTGAACAGGATACTGATCTTTCCGCTGAAGATCTGCACCAGTTAGTTGTGGCTTTCAAGGACAGTTACAAAGCCACACTGGAGGAAGATTTCCCCGATGACCCACAGGAACAACTGTGGGGGGCCATAGGGGCGGTTTTTGGCTCCTGGATGAATCCTCGTGCGGTGACTTATCGCAAGTTACATGCGATTCCTATTGACTGGGGGACTGCGGTCAATGTTCAGGGCATGGTTTTTGGTAATATGGGGGATGATTGCGCCACAGGGGTAGCTTTTACCCGAGATCCGGCAACCGGTGAAAATTACTTCTATGGCGAGTACCTGGTCAACGCTCAGGGAGAAGATGTTGTTGCCGGTATCCGCACGCCACAACCGATCAATCGCGACAAGCATCGGGATGGCGATCTTCCTTCAATGGAGGAAGTGATGCCCGAAAGCTACGCCCAGCTGGTCGAAATTCGCGAAATTCTGGAACAACATTATAAGGATATGCAGGATATTGAGTTTACGATCGAGAAAGGTAAACTCTATATGTTGCAGACACGGACAGGGAAACGGACGGCCCATGCGGCTATTCGTATCGCTGTTGATATGGTTAACCAGGGTCTTATCTCCAAAAAAGAAGCCGTTCTGCGGGTTGATCCCGACCAACTTGATCAACTGCTGCATCCTTCTCTGGATCCTAATGCTGAAAAGCAAGTGATTGCCAAGGGGCTTCCGGCTTCTCCCGGAGCAGCCAGCGGTCAGGTTGTCTTTAGTGCAGATGATGCGGAAGAGCAGACAAGACTGAAGAAAAAGGTGATTTTGGTGCGGATTGAAACCAGCCCGGAGGATATCCACGGCATGCATGCAGCGCGTGGGATCTTGACGGCGCGGGGTGGGATGACGTCGCACGCTGCGGTTGTCGCCCGAGGGATGGGGAAGTGCTGCGTGTCCGGTTGTGGAGATATAAAAATAGATTATGAAAAACAGCTCCTGAAAACGAAATCAGGCCAGCTGATTAAACGTGGTGACAGTATCACTCTTGATGGCTCAACCGGTGAAGTGATTCTCGGAGATGTTCCTAAGGTTGAACCCGAAGTCAGTGGTGGTTTTGCTACTTTGATGAGTTGGGCCGATGAGTTTCGTCGGCTCAAGGTACGAACGAATGCCGATACCCCGCATGATTCGAAGGTCGCTCGCGAGTTTGGCGCAGAGGGGATCGGCCTGTGCCGGACTGAGCATATGTTTTTTGAAGGTGATCGGATTCAGGCGGTTCGTGAAATGATCCTTGCGGGCAACCTTGAGGGGCGAAAGCGCGCCCTGGATAAGATTCTCCCGATGCAAAAATCTGATTTTATTGGTATTTTCAGGGAGATGAAAGGGTTGCCGGTTACAATCCGCCTGCTTGATCCTCCACTGCACGAGTTTTTGCCCCAGACCGATGATGATGTCTCCGAATTAGCTCACGCTGTGGGCATCAGGTTTTCCGAAGTTAAGGAACATGTCGAACAACTGCATGAGTTTAACCCGATGCTGGGTCATCGTGGCTGTCGCCTCGCCATTACCTACCCGGAAGTTTATGATATGCAGGTTCAGGCGATTATGGAAGCAGCCTGTGAGCTGATTAAGAATGAAGGCTTTGAGATTGTTCCTGAGATCATGATTCCCTTGATCAGCCACGTCAACGAGCTTAAAATTTTGCGCGCAAACGCAGTGAAGGTCGCTGATAGCGTCTGTGAAAAATATGGCGTTAAAGTCGACTATCTCATTGGCACCATGATTGAGTTGCCCAGGGCAGCACTCACTGCTGATACTATTGCCCAGGAGGCAGATTTTTTCTCATTTGGCACCAATGACCTGACGCAGACAACTTATGGCCTTTCGCGCGACGATGCTGGACACTTTTTGCCCGACTATATTGAGCGTGGGGTGCTGAAAAAGGATCCTTTTGTCGCCCTTGATCAGCGCGGTGTTGGTCAATTGGTGAAGATGGGTTTTGAAAAAGGCCGCAGCACCCGTCCAGAGTTGAAGGTCGGTATCTGTGGTGAGCACGGCGGAGAATCGTCCAGTGTTATTTTCTGTCACAAAATTGGTCTGGACTATGTATCCTGTTCCCCCTACCGCGTGCCGATTGCGCGCCTGGCTGCCGCTCATGCCGCATTGCAGGATGAGCACTAGAGATCTTCTCTAACAACAAAGCCCCGGAAATATTTCCGGGGCTTTGTTGTTTCCACTTTTACACGGGGCGATTATTTCAGGACATGGTGTTTATCAATAAACTTGATCAAGTGGTCACTGCTTAACGGCATGCTATAGTAAAAACCCTGCACGATACAGGGGCCCTGTTGTAGCAGGTAGGTGTGTTGAGCCTTGGTTTCTACCCCTTCAGCTATGAAATCCAATTGTAATCCTTTGGCAACACTGATCATTGCTGGAATGATAGTATCCTCCATGTTTTCGTCTGAAATCTTGCGCATAAAAGATCTGTCAAGCTTGAGGGTGTTGAGCGGGAGCCGATCCAGGTAATTGAGCGAAGAATAGCCAGTTCCAAAATCATCAATAGCGATCTTAAGACCAGCAGAGGTTAAATGCAGTAAGTTCGTAATTGCCCTATTCATGTTCTGAACCAGAACATTCTCCGTGAGCTCAATTTCAAAATCTTTCGGGCTCAGTCCATAGCTACGGATTTTTTCTAAGACATTTTCCGCAAAAAACTCCGTCGCGAGCTCTACAGCAGAAATATTAATCGACACCTGAAAATGCAGTCCCTGTGCGTTCCAGTGTTTAACATCCTGGCAGACTTTTGCGAGGACGATGTCGCCAATATCGTTGATCAGGGAGGTCTCTTCAGCAATATCAATAAACTTCCCAGGGAGAATCAGTTTTCCATTTGGGGACAAAATTCTTACCAGAGCTTCGACAGCGTGGATGTTGCCAGTCGTGAGATCTATTTGTGGTTGGTAATAAACGACAAAGCGATCATGTTTGATTGAATCTCTGATCATGTTCTCAACAAAAACCTTGGTGCTGCTCTGATTTTTGAGTTTTTTGTTGTACAGATAGTAGCGGCTTTTGGTTTTGGTTTTGGCGTTTCCAACGGCGATGTCAGCGCACTTGATCAGTTCATCTCCCTCGGTGCTGTGCTCGGGATAGAGTGCTATGCCAACACTGAGGGTGATATGAATTTCATAACCGTTCTGCCGGAAAGGAATGGATGTCTCAGTGACTATTTTATTAGCGACTGTGATAGCATCATCTTCACTGTCAATATCCGGGAGGAGGAGAATGAATTCATCGCCACCTAATCTGGCCAGGTTGTCTCCCTCGCGGGTTGAGTGGCGTAAGATGTCTGCAAGATTTTGTAGCAGCGCGTCACCAATACTTTGTCCGTAGGTGTCATTGATCAGTTTAAAACGATTGATATCAATAAACAGGACGGCAAATTGCGTATTGCTCACCTCGGCATGGGTGATCAATGAGGCTAGCTGTTCATTTAAAAGGGTTCTGTTTGGCAGCCCGGTTAAAAGATCATGATTGTGTTGATAGCGGATAATTTCTTCAGATCTTTTTCTTTCGGTAATATCTCTGGCGACTCCATAGGTCCCAATGAAGCTTGGTTTCCGGCTATCGTTACGGCCGAGCTTGTAGCCCCCGGTGATTTTTTTCTCTATGTTGATGGCGCGTACCTCAACATGGAGGAGTGTATTTTCATGTTTTCTCTGGAGTCTCAGTTCCAGGCTTTTGCTGTTTTGAGGAATTAATCCGGTATTAAAGAAAAGATTCGCCCGTTCAATATCCTTGGGATAGATAACCTCGGAATAATGTTTCCCTATGATTTCTCTTCTGCTGTAGCCCAGGAGTTTGACCGTATTTTTATTGACAAAAACAAAGTGACCATCACGGTCGAGCATGTAGAGTAGGTCGGGGGAGTTATGGACGATGAACCGGTGCAGAGCTTCAGACTCTTCCAGCTTTTCAACCATCTCACGGTTTTCTAACTCCAGGTTGATTTTTTCCAGAACATTTTTGATGGAAAAGAGCAGCTCATCGGTGCTGTAGGGCTTGCGGATAAAGTCTTTTGCTCCATTTTTCAGGACATGAATGGCTTTTTTAATTTCCGCTTCACCGCTGACAACAATAACATTTGTCTCGATCCCATTGGTATTGATGTGGTCAAGAACTTCTGTTCCATCCATGTCAGGCATGTTGAGATCCAGCAGGACGAGATGATAGTTGTTGTTGGCCAGTTCATCAATCGCAGCATAACCACCTGAAACTGAATGAGCTTCAAGTCCTACCAATGACAGCACCCCCTGGATGCTTTTTGCCATGGCTGGATCATCATCGACAATCAGGATCTTTGTGTCTGGTGATGATGCTGAATTATTCTGGATGTTGTTAAAAAAATTCAAATCCATTTTTCAGTTTCAAACTCACTGATTTCAAGGGTGCGCGGAATGAGAATTTTAAACTCAGTCCCCTGTTCTTGTCGAGAATAACAGGCGATCTGCCCGGACATTTCTTTGACCAGGCTGTTGACGATAGAAAGACCGAGTCCTGAATGTCCCGCTTTCGTACTGGTGACCGGTTTGAACAGCTCTTTCAGTATCTCTGGAGCGATCCCCGGGCCATTGTCTTTGATGGAAATTTCAACATACTGCTGGCCATTTTGGTAAAAGTTGTCCCGGGTTGTAATAACCAGGGTGCCTTCCCCTTGCATGGCTTCAACCGCATTTTTTATAATATTGATCAATATCTGTTTCAATTTGTCCTGAGCACAGTAAAGTGCCGGGATCTCCTGATCGAGAACAACTGTTGATTCTATCTTGTTTGTTTTGTAGAGAGAACTGCTAAATAAGCTATCAAGCTCGGAAATCAATTTATTGATGTTGATTAATTCACTTTTTACCCTTGATGGCGCATCCGGGTCTTTTGCCCGGAGCAAAATATGGCCAGCACGTTCGATCTCTTCGCTGATGAATTTGATTTCTTCCTGGGCCGGATGATCAGAGTCGATTTTTTTGCCCAACATGTAGAGATAATTGTTAATGATTGTCAGGGGATTGCTGACTTCATGAGCGACATTGCGGAAATCAACCATGCTCATCCCTGGCGAGGACTCTTTCGTTTGATCAATAGCAAAATATTTACGCGCAATTTCA
>JAPHSA010000063.1 GCA_026193235.1 Deltaproteobacteria bacterium
CGGGATGGTGACCCGTCTCCCGGAGAACTAGCGACCAGCCCATGGAATCTTCCCGTAAACAACGCTGGCGGCAGCTGCAGTCAGTGTTTGAACCAGGATTCAAACAGATGTTGCTGGTTTCACTGCTGCTGCATCTGCTGATTCCGGTTCTCTACTACACGCCTTTTTTCCCGAAGCGCGAGATTCAAAAGCCGCCAGTCTATCGGGTTAACCTGGTGAATAAGCCGGTTAAAAATCCCCAGGCCGGACGACCTGAAGCAGTCGCGGTGAAAAAAAAGCCCGCTCCAAAGCCTGAACCCAAGGGCAAACCTAAAGAAAAGCCGAAGCCGATTCCGCCTAAACCCAAAGCAGTGCCAGTGAAGCCTGAGCCTGAACCTAAACCGGTTCCGGTGAAGCCGAAAGCCGAGCCGAAAAAACCGGCGGTCAAGCCAAAACCAGAACCGAAACCTGCAGTTACGAAAACTCAGGAATCCGCCTTACAGAAAAGGTTGGAACAGTTACGGGCCGCGCAACAGAAAAAAGCCCAGGAACAAGAGCGGAAAGATCGCCTTGCTGCACTGAAAGCAGCAGCGGTTGCCGAAAGCAGCCAGGTTAAATCACCCATTGATGACGCGCCTGTCGGCATGGTCGGTGGCAAAGGTGATGAGGCCGGCCCCAGTGCAATTGCCTTTGTTCAGGAGTTTATCCAGCAACAGTGGAGTTTTTCCAAGTACCAAGCGACTGGAAGCCCTGAAGCCGAAGTTAAGCTGGTTTATAATGCCGAAGGGGAACTGCTCCACTATCAGTTTTTAAAAAAATCTGGAAACAGTTCATTTGATGAATCTTTAACTCGGGCGATTACAAAATCAAAGCAGCTGCCACAGCCACTCCCTGAAGCCATGGACTTTCACATTTTCTTCAACCTTAAAGATATGTTGGATCGATAATGAAACCCTTTAAAAATAGTTTGTTAGTGCTAATGTTCCTGACTCTTTTCTCTTCAACGGTTTGTGCTGCCAGAATTGAAATCAGTGCTCCGGGTGAACAGACAATCCCCTTGGCCATGACAAGGTTGTTGCCCATGGGCAGTGAGCAGGCCGGTGTCGCCGAGGAGTTCCTACAGGTGCTTTTAGGGGATCTGGAACTGTCTGGTTTGTTCGCTATGGTTGATCCCGCCTCGTTTTTAAGTGATGCCGATAAATTGGGACTGCGCCGCACCGACATCGATTTTTACCAATGGCGGATGTTGGGATCTGAGGCGCTGATTAAAGGTGGCTACAGCTTTTCTGCCGATAAATTGACGATTGAGTTACGTCTTTACGATGTCATTACTCAGCGGTTGCTGACCGGGAGACGCTACATCGGCAAGCTGACCGATGTGCGTAAAATTGCGCATACTTTCGCCGATCAGGTGTTGTTGAGTCTGACCGGTGAAAAAGGGCCTTTTTCGACCAAGATCGCATATATCTCCAACCGCACCGGGCGCAAAGAGCTTTACCTGATGGATGTTGACGGCCATCAACCCGTGCGTATGACCGACCACCGTACCATCGTCCTCAATCCGGATTTTTCGCCAACCCGGAAAGAACTGATTTTTACATCCTACAAGAACGGCAATCCAGATCTGTTCCGCAAGGAAATTTATACCGGACGGGAATCGCGGGTGTCGCTCAAGCAGGGGTTGAATATCGGAGGCCGCTATAGCCCGGAGGGCCGGGAAATTGCGCTGACCCTATCAAAAGATAAAAATTCAGAGATTTACCTGATTGGTACGGACGGCACGATCCACCGGCGCTTGACCAACCACTACGGGATTGATGTTGATCCGTCATGGAGTCCGAAGGGAAACAAGATTGCTTTCGTTTCGGATCGCCGCGGGAATCCTAATATTTTCGTCGTCGATGTTTTCAGCCTTAAGGTGAGTCGCTTGACCTACGAAGGTAAGTACAATGCCACCCCTGCCTGGAGTCCCAAGGATGACCGCATTGCTTTTGCACGGATGGATAACGGAGTGTTCAATGTTTTTACCATTCGCGAGGATGGCACCGATGAACGTCAATTGACCTTTGGGGCCGGCAGTAAAGAACATCCGCGCTGGAGTCCCGACGGCCGGTTTTTAATTTACTCGCATGATCTGGACGGGAAAAAATCTATCTGGATTATGCGTGCTGATGGCAGCGGAGCAAAAAGAATTTCCGCGCCCGGGGGAGACGATACCCATCCCGCCTGGTCTGAGCGCTGGTAAGATATGAAATTTCCTATAAACGTGTTGTTTTTAAGCCAAGCTTCTGTATAATGTCTCGAGTTATGAAAAACAATGATTGACCTAAAAATTTGATCGCAAATGCGAAAGGAGTGGACGACTATGCAAAAATTAACCATTACCCGTTTGGTGGTGATGCTCTTTGCTCTGACCTTATTGGCCTCTGGATGTGCCAAGAAGCCGGTTGCTGAGCAATCTTCAATGACGGAACAACCTGCTCAAGTGGAAATGCAGCAGCAAGAACCCGCTGCTGTGGCCGAACAGACAGTATCTGACAGCGCGGCAACAGATACCGCTGCCTATGATGCTGCCGCAGCCGCAAGAGCCGCAGAACGTGCAGCTGCCAGTGGTTTGAATCGAATCTATTTTGATTTTGACCAGTACGTGCTGACCGATGCAGCTAAAAGCACCTTGGTAAGCAACGCCGGCCTGTTAAGGGCAGCTCCAGCCATTAAAGTTATGATCGAAGGGCACTGTGATGAGCGTGGTTCTGACGAATACAACCTTGCCCTGGGCGAAAAACGTGCGCTGGCAACCAAGAATTATCTGGTTTCCCTCGGTGTTGCAGCCGAGCGCATGAATGTTATTTCCTACGGTGAGGAAATGCCACTTGATGCCGCACGTACCAAAGAAGCCTGGGCCAAGAATCGTCGCTCGGAGTTCAAAATTAAGCGTTAACTGCTACTGTTCATCAACTGAGGCCGCTCATTATTGACATGTGCGGCCTTTTTTGTTTCCGGGTAAGGAGTGAATTGATGCGCCATCTAATCGTTTTACTAAGTTTTTTGCTGCTGGCGGGCTGTGTGCCTCCGAGTCAGAATCAGCTGCGTGTGGACATGGATCTGGAGCAGATGAAGCGGCGTTTGGCGCAACTGGAAGTGCGCAATGTTGAGGCCGTACAGTCTGAAGCCATTGGAGGCGAATCTCTTGAACGGCAGGTTGCTGAATTGCTTGCGGGGTTGGACAACCTGCGGGTGGAATTTCAGTCTGTAAATGGGCGGTTGGATGATCTGGGCCAGGACAATCGTGCCTTGGGCGATGAACTACAGATGATCAAGGACGATGTGGGTTTGCAGTTAAATTCACTGTCAAATCGTCTGGCTGAGATGGATGAAAAAGTTTCTGCGCTGCCTGTGCAGGTTCAGGCGCAACAGCAACCGGCGCAGACAAGCGAACCCGCACTGACCGCAGAACAGCTTTATCAGAACGCTCTCGATTTAATTCGTAACCAGAATCAATTTGTTGAAGGCAGACAAATGCTGGAGACCTTTGTGGAGAAATATCCGCAACATGACCTCTATGTCAATGCCCAGTACTGGACAGGTGAAGCGCTGTATGGCGAAAAAAAATATGAATTGGCGATTCTGCAATTTCAGGATGTGATCAGTAAGCACTCAACCCATCCTAAGGCGGCGGCAGCCATGTTCAAGCAGGCGCTGGCGTTTAATGCTCTGGGAGATGGGCAGAATGCCAGAACGACGATGCAGAAGCTGATTGAAGAGTATCCTGATGCGGCCCAGGTTGAAGCAGCGAAAAAATATTTGGGAAACGAATAAAAATTTATACCAGCAGCTACAAATAAGAATAAAAAAGGCAGCCGAAGAGGCTGCCTTTTTTATTCATCCAGACTGGGTCGTCTAAATGCGGCTAAAACATCATTTTGACTGAGAATGCCGAGTAATTTTTTTGGTTCCTCCGGATCAATGACTGGGAAATAGCTGATATTGCGTTTCTTTTGTAGAGTTTTTAACGCTTCGCGCAGCGGGATGTCCGGAGGGATGGAATTGTGACTTGACGATGCCAGATCCCGGGCAACGAGAAGATCTGAAAGCGATTGATCAAACAGCAGGTTGCGAATTTCCGTATAGTTGATGATGCCGATAAAATTCTGGTCATCATCAACAACGGGAAAGCGATCGTAGCGACTATGGGCGATGACTCTTAGCAGCTCCTGAAAGGGAGTACCATGGTGAATGGTTTCAACATTGTGGCGCATCACATGGCGAACAAGAATGTCTCCCGGATCCTGTAACTTGCGCCCGGCCGGGAGCCCAAGATTGTTACGAAAATGGTTGGCAACATCATGGAGCCCTTCCATGCCACTCTGTGGTGCACGTTTGCGTAGTAAGGAGAGCAACGGGACCTCCCCTGCTTTGACCAGCCCGAAGCGGACGGCTAGCGGGCCAAAGAGTTCAAAGATAACCACAGAACCGAGAATAATGGTTTCAACCAGCTTGCCCCCTTCAGGCCAGAGTTTGGACAGGGTTGCCGCAAGGCCGATGGCCATACCCGCCTGGGCCAGTAGCGTCATGCCAATCCAGGACTGCTCGCGTTGACCAAAATGGCCCAACCGAGCGCCAAGAGCAGCACCTGCCAGTTTGCCACAGGATCGAGCAATCACATAGGTGACTCCCAGCAGACCGATATGCGCCAGGGTTTCTATATGGAGATTGGCTCCGGCAAGAACAAAGAAAATGACGTAGAGAGGGTAATCAACTTCGTTCAGTGATTTGACCAGCCGATGCCAACGCGGTGAACTGTCCGCCAGGACCATTCCCAAAGCCATGCAGGAGAGTAGCGGTTCAAGTCCAAGCATGCGACTGATGACGGCAACCGCCGTTACGCCGCCAAGCAGAAGGATTTTGTGCTCACTGGGCAGTTCCATCCGCTGGGCCCAAAGCGACATGATAAAGCCAAAAAACCCACCAAGAAGTAATGGCATACTCAATTTGTAAATAATCGCAGTAATGCCGCCATCCGCAGAAACCAGTATCTGCGCGACAATGGAGAAGGCGAAAACGGAAATTAAGTTATTCAGGCTGACCAGAGTCAGAACAGTGCTGGTAATTGGCCCTTCGGCCTCGTATTCTCGAATAACCATGAGGGTTGCAGCTGGAGCGGTTGCAATGCTGATGGTCCCGGTAAAAAGAGCGAAGAAGAGAGATGTCTGGGTGAGGCTTAAACTGGCAACAATCTGTTGAACCATGAACTGGTTGATGATAAAGACGGAAAAGCCGACCAGCAGGCCGGTGATGGCAGCTTCAGTCAGGGAAAAAATGAAAATCCGCTGTTTCCAGCGGCGCAGGTTTTCAGTACGAAGCTGGGCACCGATATTCATCAGAATCAAAGCGAGAGCGATGTCAGAGATCAACTTCAGCTCGTTGAGGGCAAAGGTTGAGATCAGTTGGGGAAGACGGAAAAAATCTGCAAAAGAAGGCCCGACAGCAAGTCCGGCCAATAAATAACCGGTTACCCGCGGGATACGGCAGAGGGTAGCAAGGCGACCACCGACCAGAGCAGCGATCAGAATGATGGCCAATGCGTAAATTATTTGAAAAGAATCAGCGGGCATGAATATCCAGTGTTAAAATATACTTTCAAATAGGCTTTAACTTAACCATAGTTGTAAAGAAAATTCAATTAATAACAGCAGGTTAACCTTGGTCAAAGGGGTTTCTTACTGTAATATGGAGCAGTTGCAATTTGAAAAATAGTGGTGTTGAAAAAGGAGTTTTTATGAAAAAGCTTATTTGGCTGTTAGTCCTTGGTTTAGTCGTTACCGCTCCGGTGGTCGCAGCGCCGCTTGATGTGAGTCTGATTCGCTCAGTCTCCACTTCTGCACCAGTTCGTCAGGCGGCGGCAACCGCTGATGGGCAGCGGTTCTATTTACTTTTGGATAACGGTATGGTTCAGCTCCATGATCAGGATGGACAATTACGGGGATCTTTTGATGCCGGCCCTGATGTCATTGGCATTGTAGCGCAAGGAAACAACAGGTTGCTTATGCAGATGAAAGATCAACAGCAGGTGCTCATTGTTGCGCTTATTGCAAGGGTGCAGATCTCCACAACGGAGGCTCCAACCCATGGAAATCAGGAGGCACCAGTGACGATTGCTGTCTTTGATGATTTTGAATGTCCCTATTGTTCACGGCTTGTTGCACCGCTTAAAGAGGTTCTTACGCGTTATCCTGATCGAGCCAAGCTGGTGTTTAAAAACTTTCCTTTAACCATGCACAAGCATGCGCGGACTGCTGCTTTGGCGGGCTTAGCAGCTCAAAGGCAAGGACTGTTCTGGCCCCTGCATGATCTGATGTTTGCCAATTATCGGCAGTTGAATCCAGATAAAATTAAGGAATTAGCGCAAACATTGGGGCTTGATATGGCGCGTTTTGAACAAGATCTAAAAGATCCGGAACTTGCCAGGAAGGTAGATGCAGATATTGAGGAGGGTAAAAAAGTTGGCGTGCAGGGCACACCCACCCTGTTCATCAACGGTCGCCGAGTACAGCAACGAACTGTTGCAGCCATGAGTAAAATGATTGATGAAGAGTTGGATCGTCTGGGTAAAAAGGCAGTTCAATGAGACCAGCTAACAGTGCAGTGCAACTCCATTGTGTTGGTAGTGGGGATGCTTTTGGCAGTGGCGGTCGGCTGAGCAGCTGCTATCATCTTGCGG
This sequence comes from Deltaproteobacteria bacterium, assembly GCA_026193235.1. GTDB lineage: Bacteria > Desulfobacterota > Desulfuromonadia > Desulfuromonadales > Geopsychrobacteraceae > JAPHSA01. Next base: position 6,701 of record JAPHSA010000063.1, read on the forward strand.
TCAATGGTGATCAGCTTTTGGTTGACTGTGGTAGCAGTAGCCTGATCGGCTTGCAGCGCTGTGGGCTGAAGCCGATTGATATTTCCAGTGTTGTGGTCAGTCATCTACATGGGGACCACTTCGGCGGGATTCCCTACCTGCTCCTCGAAGGAAAGTATGCCAGTCAACGACGACAGCTGTTGACTTTAATTGGCCCGCCGGGATTACAGCAACAGGTTGAAGGCGCTTTGAGCGCACTCTATCCAGGAACCTTAGAAGATGGTCTGGGCTTTCCGGTGCATTATGTCACCCTACAAGCGCAAGTTCCACTGCAAATCAATTCCTTCCTGATTGAGCCCTGGCCGGTGAAACATGGAAGCAATCAACATGTTTATGGGTTGCGTATCGAAGCAGGAGGGAAGACAATCAGCTATACTGGAGACACGGAGTGGACAGAAAATCTGCTTCCACTAGCCCAGGGAAGCGATCTTTTGATTGCTGAGTGTTTTGCCTATGATCGACCGACACCTTCACACCTTGATTATCAAACATTGATGAAGCAACGTCATCGGCTTGATTGTCGACGGCTGATGTTGACCCATATGGGTCCAGAAGTACTGGCCCAACTGGACAATTTAGAAATGGAGACTCTCAGTGATGGTGAGCTGATAGAATTGTAGCCTTAGTGCTATTTAGAAACGTATTGAAAGAGAGGCTGTTGATGTTAAGAGTAATCATGATGAGCGTGTTTTTGTTGATATTTAGTTCTACCGTCTGGGCAGAAGAGTTTGAACTGGACGTTGTCAGGCAGGGGGCTAACATCTTTGCAGTGACAGCAGAGGATCTTTTTATCCAGACCGAGTATTGTTTTGAGTCTGTGACCAGTGCAAGAGCTGTTTTACGCCTTGCTGAGACAGAAAGTAAGCTGATTTTTACTGATCAAAAAAGTCAATGCGACGTCAGAATGGTCTATGGCCGCAGTCAGTTGGAGCCGGGGGATTATAAGGTCACTGTGACCAGGGATGATGAGAACTGGTATGGAATTGTTGGTAAGGAAGCGGCATTGAAAACCAATGGTTGTTTGAGTCTGGTCGAGGATGCTGAAGCGAAACTATTTATAAATGCTGATGGGACAGGAACCCTTTCGCTTCCTTCAGCGGACGAGGAATGTCAAGTTGAGGGGGTGTATTCCAAAGCCGAGCTAAAAGCAGTAGAGGGATAATACAAAAAACAAGCAAGGCAGCCGATTGGCTGCCTTGCTTGTCTGTGATAATTGATGTTGTTTGGCTGGTCGATTTAGTTCTTGGCAGTTGCCGTTTTGCGAGTGCCTTGAGC
>JAPHSA010000041.1 GCA_026193235.1 Deltaproteobacteria bacterium
CGCGGCTTCCATCGAGGATGAGGACGGAAATGTCCTGCTGCCACAGCGCCGCAAAATTACGGCTGAGACTTTTGATGCCGTGCCTTACAGTCGCATGCAGGAAATTTCGGTGACCGGGAATAGCGATGCTGAAGAGAAGATCAGCAATCTGCTGAATCGTCTTGCCGAACGCGAGCAACTGGTTGCTGCCGTTTTTGAAGATAAAATTGACAAATGTCGGCGTGGTGACGATCTGCCTCCAGGTGTGATCAAGATGGTCAAGGTCTATATTGCCATCAAGCGGAAGTTGCAGGTTGGTGACAAGATGGCAGGCCGCCATGGAAATAAAGGTGTGCTCTCACGGATCCTTCCTCAGGAAGATATGCCATATATGGAAGACGGCACTCCAGTGGAGATCGTTCTCAACCCGTTGGGCGTTCCCTCACGGATGAATGTTGGGCAGATCCTTGAGACCCATCTTGGACTGGCTGCGCGCGGTCTGGGTAACCAGATCAGAAAAGTCATGGAAGAACAGTACAGCGAAAAGGCTCTTAAGAAGCAGATTAAGGAAGCCTACAACGATAAAGAACTTGATGGCTTTATCGACGGACTCAATGAAGATGATCTGAAAGTCCTTGCGCGCCGCTTATTTCAAGGCGTTCCGATGGCCTCTCCTGTTTTTGAAGGGGTCCGTGAGGAACAGATTAAGGCAGAAATTGCCCGGGTGGGCTTTGATACCAGTGGTCAGATGACCCTCTACGATGGCAAAACCGGTGATGCGTTTAAAGAAAAAGTTACCGTCGGCATCATGTATATGTTGAAACTGCATCACCTGGTCGATGATAAAATTCATGCGCGTTCAATCGGTCCCTACAGTCTGGTGACCCAGCAGCCTCTTGGTGGTAAAGCTCAGTTTGGTGGGCAGCGTCTCGGGGAGATGGAAGTCTGGGCCATGGAGGCCTACGGTGCTGCTCATGCGTTGCAGGAGTTTCTGACCGTGAAATCTGATGATGTTGCCGGGCGAACCCGTATGTACGAAGCGATTGTTAAGGGTAAGCATACTCTGGAAGCAGGTCTGCCGGAATCTTTCAACGTGCTGATCAAGGAATTGCAGGCTCTCTGCCTGGACGTTGATCTGTTGGAAGAGGACTAAGTCCGATCTCCTGGCCCGCTTAGCTGGCAAGTTATAAAACTGAGCACTCATCCTATAAGGAGGATGCGTTTTGGAAGATATTTTCAGTCTCTTTGAGCGCCCGAAAGATCCATTGAGTTTCAACTCAATCAAATTGTCCCTGGCATCACCAGAGAAGATCCGTGAGCGGTCTTTTGGTGAGGTTAAGAAGCCGGAAACTATCAACTACCGGACATTCAAGCCGGAACGTGATGGGCTGTTCTGCGCCAAGATTTTTGGACCAACCAAAGATTATGAGTGTAATTGCGGCAAGTACAAGCGGATGAAGCACCGCGGTATTGTCTGTGAAAAATGCGGTGTTGAAGTCATCCCGAGTAAAGTCCGCCGTGAGCGTCTTGGTCATATCGACCTGGCCTGCCCGGTTGCCCATATCTGGTTTCTTAAGTCCCTGCCGTCTCGGATCGGCGCTCTGCTCGATATGACCCTCAAGGATCTGGAAAAGGTTCTCTATTTCGAGGCTTATGTCGTTCTAGACGCGGGTGATACTTCTCTTGTTAAGGGCCAGCTGCTCCCCGAAGATAAATACAGTGAGGCGATGGATGAATTTGCCGGCCAGTTTGTTGCCGGTATGGGCGCTGAAGCTGTCCGCGAGCTCTTGTCTGAAATTGAGCTGGTGGAAACAGGAGCCCAACTGCGCGTTGAGATGAAGGAGGCCACCAGTGAAGCTAAGCGTAAAAAGGTTTCCAAGCGCCTCAAGGTTATCAATTCTTTCCTCCATAGCGGCAACCGGCCGGAATGGATGATTCTTGAAACCATCCCGGTGCTACCCCCGGAATTGCGCCCTCTGGTTCCTTTAGATGGCGGCCGCTTTGCCACTTCAGATCTCAATGATCTTTATCGGCGGGTGATTAATCGGAATAATCGGCTCAAGCGACTCATGGAACTCCGCGCGCCGGAAGTTATTATCCGTAATGAGAAACGGATGTTGCAGGAAGCGGTTGATGCCCTTTTCGATAATGGTCGCCGCGGCCGTGCCATTACCGGCCCGAGCAAGCGACCGCTGAAATCTCTGTCCGACATGCTCAAAGGTAAGGGTGGTCGATTCCGCCAGAACCTTCTTGGCAAGCGGGTCGATTATTCAGGACGTTCAGTTATTGTCGTTGGCCCTGAGTTGAAGCTCCATCAATGTGGTTTGCCAAAGAAAATGGCTTTGGAACTGTTCAAGCCGTTTATTTATCAGAAATTAGAAGAAAAGGGTTTTTCTACGACCGTCAAAAGTGCCAAAAAGATGGTTGAGAAAGAAAAATCAGAGGTTTGGGATGTTCTGGAAGAGGTCATAAAGGAGCATCCGGTTATGCTTAACCGTGCACCGACTCTGCACCGTCTCGGGATTCAGGCTTTTGAGCCGGTCTTGATTGAGGGTAAGGCGATTCAGTTGCATCCGCTGGTCTGTACCGCCTTCAACGCCGACTTCGACGGTGATCAGATGGCCGTCCATTTACCCTTGTCGATTGAGAGCCAGATTGAGGCTCGCGTGCTGATGATGTCGACCAACAATATCCTTTCCCCTGCTAATGGCAAGCCGATCATTGTGCCTTCGCAGGATATGGTACTTGGCCTCTATTACATGACCAGGGAGCGTCCCTTTGTCGCTGGAACAGGCAAGGTCTTTGCCTCTCGAGATGAAGTGCGGCTGGCTTTTGACTCTGGTGAAGCTGATCTCCAGGCAGCGATTACTGTCAGGATGTCTCAACAGACAGGGGGCCCGGTCGAGCGGGTTGCAACAACTGTAGGGCGGATTTTATTACGTGACGTTGTCCCTGATTCGATTCCTTTTGTGCACGTCAACAAGGTGGTGGGGAAAAAGCAGGTTGCCGAGCTGATCGACACCAGCTTCCGTCTTGTCGGTAATAAAGAGACGGTTATCCTGGCTGACAAGCTCAAAGAGACCGGTTTCCGTTACTCGACCATGGCTGGCGTATCCATTTGTCTTGACGACATGGAAATCCCGAAAACGAAAGAGGCGCGGATTAAGGTTTCAGCTGGAGAAGTTAAGGATATCCAGCAACAGTACACCGAAGGTCTGATTACTGATGGCGAGCGTTATAACAAGGTCATCGACATCTGGGCCAAGTGTACTGAGGATATCGCCGGTACCATGCTCGGGAATATTGCGGTCGATAAGTTAAAGTCGGAAGACGGTGAGGAAGTTGAAGTTTCATCCTTTAACGCTATCCACATGATGGCTGACTCCGGTGCTCGGGGTTCTGCCCAGCAGATTCGTCAGCTTGCCGGTATGCGGGGCCTGATGGCCAAGCCTGACGGCTCAATCATCGAAACTCCGATTACCGCTAACTTCCGTGAAGGACTAACGGTGCTGCAGTACTTCATCTCGACCCACGGTGCTCGAAAAGGTCTGGCTGATACCGCGCTCAAAACCGCCAACTCTGGTTACCTGACCCGGCGGCTGGTTGATGTAGCACAGGACGCCATAATCACCGAGCAGGATTGCGATACTCTTGATGGAATCGAGGTCTCTTCGCTGACCGAAGGTGGTGAGGTCATTGAGCGGGTGGGTGACAGAATCTTAGGCCGGGTTGCTCTGGAGGATATCGTCGACCCGATTACCGATGAATTACTGGTTGAAGCGAATCAGCTGATGGATGAAGATCTGGTCGCCAAAATCGAGGATGCCGGTATCGAGCGGATTAAAATTCGTTCTGTGCTGACCTGTAACAGCAGACGCGGGATCTGTGCCCTCTGCTATGGACGAGACCTCGCTCGTGGCCATCTGGCCAATCTGGGTGAGGCTGTCGGGGTTATTGCTGCGCAGTCGATCGGTGAGCCTGGCACCCAGCTGACCATGCGGACTTTCCACATCGGTGGTACGGCTTCACGTAGAGCAGAGCAGACAGCTCTGGAAGCACGCTTTGATGGTATCCTGAAGTATATTAACCTGACCACGGTTGATAATCAGGATGGCTTCCCAATTGTCATGAACCGTAAAGGTGAAATAGCCGTAGTCGACAGCTCCGGCCGCGAACGTGAGCGCTATTCTGTTGTTTATGGTGCGCGACTGAATCGACAGGAGAATGCAGAGGTCAAAACCTCAGATATCCTGGCCGAATGGGACCCCTATACGGTGCCGATCATTACCGAGGTTGGCGGCTTCGTCCATTATGGCGACATCGCCGAAGGTGTGACTATGGAGGAGCAGGTTGACGAAGTCACCGGACTCTCCCGTAAGGTTGTCACTGAGGCCAAGTCTGCTGATAAGCGGCCTCGCGTTACCTTGAAGGGTGAGGATGGTAAAACAGTTAAGTTGCCGAATGGAACCCCTGCGCGCTATATGCTGCCGATCGGGGCCAATATCTCGGTGGAGGAAGGCCGTGAGATTCATGCTGGAGCGATCCTTGCTAAAATTCCCCGAGAAACGACAAAGACCAAGGATATTACCGGTGGTCTTCCGCGGGTGGCTGAATTGTTTGAAGCCCGTAAGCCTAAAGAGGTTGCTGTTATCTCAGAGATTGATGGCGTTGTCTCTTACGGAAAAGATTCCAAAGGCAAGCGAAAGATTATAGTTACTCCTGAGGTTGGTGAACCAGCAGAATATCTGATACCAAAAGGCAAGCATATTTCCGTTCACGAAGGTGATTACCTGCATGCCGGTGAAGAACTTGTCGATGGTTCCAGCAACCCACATGATATTTTGCGGGTTCTTGGTAGCAAAGCCCTTGCTAAATACCTGGTTGACGAGGTTCAGGAAGTTTACCGTCTGCAGGGTGTTAAGATTAATGACAAGCATATTGAGACGATCGTCCGCCAGATGTTACGGCGGGTTCAAATCAAAGATGTTGGTGACACCAGCTTCCTGATTGATGACCAGATTGATCGTTGGGTGTTTGAGGAAGAAAACGACCGCGTTACAGCGGCAGAGGGTCAGCCCGCAATTGGTGAGCCGATCATGCTGGGGATTACCAAGGCATCGCTTTCGACTGAATCATTTATCTCAGCGGCGTCGTTCCAGGAAACAACTAAGGTCTTGACTCAGGCATCGATTCAGGGGAAAGTCGATTCCCTTCGCGGGCTCAAAGAGAATGTTATCATGGGTCGTCTGATTCCAGCCGGTACAGGGGTTGCAAAGTATCGTGCCGCTGAACTGTTGCTCCCCGAGCCAGAGGTTAAAATGGAGGAGCCGATCGTGATAGATGAATCGGAAACGGAAATGCCGGAAGAGATTGAATAGAGGAGCTAAGGCCCCACATTCTGGGGCCTTTTCTTTCTCTACTTGCAAATTAGATTGAGGGAAAAAATAGCTTGACAAAGCAGGTGCCGATTGATAGTCTCTGCGAGTTTTTCCCCGTAGAAAAATAAGGCTTTTAGCCGGCTAAATAAAGCTAAAGATTTGGGAGAATCTAGATGCCAACGATTAACCAATTGATTCGCAACGGACGCAAAAAGAAGGTCGTTAAGTCGACTGCGCCAGCGTTGAAATCTTGTCCGCAAAGACGCGGAGTTTGTACGCGAGTTTATACGACGACCCCGAAGAAGCCGAACTCAGCGCTGAGAAAAGTAGCTCGTGTTCGTTTGACCAACGGGATTGTTGTGACCTCGTATATTCCAGGTGTTGGGCACAATCTTCAGGAGCACTCAGTGGTTCTGATCCGTGGTGGCCGAGTCAAGGATTTACCTGGTGTTCGTTATCATATTGTGCGTGGCACTCTTGACCTTGCTGGGGTTAAGGATCGTAAGCAGGGCCGTTCCAAGTACGGCGCCAAGCGCCCGAAGTAATAGGAAGAGGACGTTATGCCAAGAAGAAGAGAAGTTCCCAAGCGAATTATCCTGCCTGATCCCAAGTTCGGAGACCAGCTGGTTGCTAAATTTGTTAACAACGTTATGGTCGATGGTAAGAAGAGTACCGCAGAGCAGATTGTCTACGGTGCTTTTGACTTGGTTGCAGAGAGAACCGGTAATGATCCGTTGGCGGTTTTTAAGTCTGCTATGGAGAATGTTCGGCCTGTGCTGGAGGTTAAGTCCCGCCGCGTTGGTGGCTCGACATATCAGGTGCCAATTGAGGTAAGCCCGTCTCGGCGGACAGCCTTGGCAATGCGCTGGCTCGCGACTTATGCAAAGGCGCGTGGTGAAAAGACTATGCGTGAGCGTTTAGCTGGAGAATTTCTTGACGCGGCTAATAACCGTGGTTCTGCTGTCAAGAAGCGTGAAGATACGCACCGCATGGCTGAAGCGAATAAAGCCTTCGCCCATTATCGCTGGTAGACCGGCTGGAATCTCAGGAGTAATTTGTGGCGCGCAAGGTAGCATTAAATAAAACCCGTAATATTGGTATTATGGCTCATATCGACGCCGGTAAGACGACGACGACGGAGCGTATTCTTTATTATACAGGTGTTTCGCATAAGATTGGTGAGGTCCATGATGGGGCTGCAACCATGGACTGGATGGCTCAGGAGCAGGAGCGCGGTATCACAATTACCTCGGCTGCTACCACCTGCATGTGGCGCGATCATCGGGTCAATATTATTGACACTCCAGGTCACGTTGACTTTACTATTGAGGTTGAGCGCTCCCTAAAAGTTCTGGATGGCGCAGTTGCCGTATTCTGCTCTGTCGGTGGTGTTGAACCGCAGTCAGAAACAGTCTGGCGTCAGGCCGACAAGTATGGTGTGCCGCGGATTGCATTTATCAACAAGATGGACCGGACTGGTGCTAACTTCCAGCACGGCGTTGACATGATTCGTGAGCGTCTCGGCGCTAACCCGTTACCATTGCAGCTGCCTATTGGTGCTGAAGAAAACTTCCGCGGTCTAGTCGATCTGGTCAGCATGCAGGCTATTGTCTGGGATGATGAATCGCTTGGCTCCAAATATGATGTGATCGACATCCCGGCTGATATGGTTGACGATGTCGCGCTGGCCCGTGAGGCTCTTATTGAAGAGGTCTCGTCACACGACGATGAGTTGATGGAAAAATACCTTGGTGGCGAAGAACTGACCGAGGCAGAAATAAAGTCCGCGATCCGTAAGGGGACCCAAAAGATTAATTTCTGCCCTGTGCTCTGTGGCAGTGCTTTCAAGAACAAGGGCGTCCAGACTCTGCTTGATGCTGTTGTCGATTACATGCCCTCTCCGCTTGATGTCCCTCCAATCAAGGGTATCAACCCGGACAATGGAGAAGAATTAGAGCGTCCAGCTGATGATGCGGCTCCGTTTGCCTCTCTGGCTTTCAAGATTATGACCGATCCTTTTGTTGGGCAACTTGCTTTCTTCCGGGTTTACTCGGGGGTTGCTGAGTCAGGAACGACCGTATTGAATTCGACCAAAGGCAAAAAAGAGCGCTTTGGTCGCCTGTTGAAGATGCATGCCAATAAGCGTGAAGAGATTAAGCAGGTCTATTCTGGTGATATTGCTGCGGCCGTCGGTCTGAAACATACCACAACGGGTGATACTCTTTGCGATCTGACCAAACCATCATTGCTTGAGTCGATGGAGTTCCCGGAGCCGGTTATTCACCTTTCGGTTGAGCCGAAGACTAAGAGTGATCAGGAAAAAATGGGCGTTGCCCTCGGCAAGCTGTTATCCGAAGACCCATCCCTGCGTGTTCGCACGGATGAAGAAACTGGGCAGACTATTCTCTCAGGGATGGGTGAGTTGCACCTTGACGTTATCGTCGATCGGATGAAGCGTGAATTTAGTGTCGAATGTAATGTTGGTGCACCTCAAGTCGCTTATCGTGAGTCGATTACCAAGTCGGTCGAAGCTCAGGGCAAGTTTGTTCGCCAGTCGGGTGGTCGCGGTCAGTACGGCGATTGCTGGTTGCGGATCGAACCGGGTGAACCAGGCGAAGGATTTACCTTTATCGACGCAATTAAGGGTGGGGTTATTCCTCGTGAATATATCTCAGCCGTTGGTAAGGGTGCCGAAGAGGCTGCAGAGAATGGCGTGCTTGCCGGCTTCCCGATTGTCGATGTCAAGGTGACTGTTTACGACGGTTCCTATCACGATGTTGATTCCAATGAAATGGCTTTTAAGATTGCTGGTTCCATGGGTTTTAAGGATGGTGCCAAAAAGGCTGCTCCTGCACTGCTTGAGCCAATAATGGCCGTTGAAGTAGTTGTGCCGGAAGAATATATGGGCGATGTCATTGGCGATCTGAATAGTCGGCGCGGCCGAATCATGGGCATGGATGCCCGTGGTGGTGCTCAGATTGTCAGTTCACATGTGCCGCTTTCCAGTATGTTTGGCTACGCGACTGATGTGCGTAGCGCAACCCAGGGTCGTGCGACCTATTCAATGGTTTTTGACCATTATGAACAAGTGCCGAAAGCTATTAGTGAAGAAATTATCGCCAAGGTCAACGGATAAAGACTGAGGAGAGGAGACGAA
>JAPHSA010000298.1 GCA_026193235.1 Deltaproteobacteria bacterium
CAAAACCAGTCAACAACTGATACGGCTTTCGAACAACGTCACGCGGCGGCCGCTGACCTTCGGCAATAAAATAACAGTCCTTTATAACGGTGAACAAACCTACCCCGCCATGCTGAGCGCAATCAGGTCAGCACAGGGGTCAATTTTTCTTTCCAGCTATATCCTAAAGCCCGACCGAACCGGACAGCAGTTTGCTACTGAATTAATTGCCGCCACAGAAAGGGGCGTCGATGTCAGAGTCTTGATTGACGCCTTTGGTGAACTTTATTCCTTATCCAGAATCCGCCGCAAGTTTCGCGGAACCAAAGTGCTATCAGCGACCTTTCTTCCTCTGATACTGCTAAGAGGCTTTTATTTTAATCTCAGGAATCACCGCAAGCTACTTATCATCGACAACAAGTATGGCTTTACCGGGGGAATGAACATCCGCGATCGTCATCTAGTACAGTCAATGCAACCAAACCGGGTGATTGATATTCACTTCCGCTTTGAAGGTCCCGTCTGCGAACAGTTCCGTGATGCCTTTATGGAAGACTGGCATTTTGCAACGAATGAGAAACGTGAACCGCGCGAGTGGCCGACACCTCAAGCCGCTGGCAATGCCTGTTGTCGCGGAATCAGCGCAGGCCCCAACGAACCTCATGAAAAACTGAACTGGATCATCATCGGAGCACTCTCCTGCGCCAGGTCTCACGTCCGCATCATGACCCCCTATTTCATCCCGACCCGTGCACAAATTGCAGCTATCAACGCTGCGGCCCTCCGTGGTGTGCGGGTTGAAATTCTGTTACCAATAAAAAACAATCTTCCCTTTGTCGCCTGGGCGTCGAATGCTTATCTCTTTGAACTGCTTGAGCATAAGACTCATATCTATTTTCAGCCGCCACCCTTCGTTCACAGCAAGCTGCTGCTAATTGATGATAAATATGCGCTGATTGGATCTGCGAACATAGACCCGCGAAGTTTACGTTTGAATTTTGAATTTAACGTCGAAATTTTTGATGCGACTACGGTTGCTGAACTCTCTCAGCACTTTGACCAGTGCCGAGAGAAATCATATGAAATGACGCTAGAAGAAATGGACAATCGCTCGCTGCCGTTACGTTTGAGGGATTCTTTCTGCAAGTTGTTTTCCCCCTACCTGTAAAATGAACATTACCCGGGAGTCAAAAATGCCAACGGTCACCGTAGATGGACCAACAATTATTGATATTGACAAGAAACGCGCTCTGGTGAAAGACATCACCGCCGCCGCAACCCAGGCTTACGGCCTCCCCGCTTCAACAATCGTTGTGGTGATCAAAGAAAACCCGCCAGAAAATGTCGGAGTGGGCGGGGTTCTCGTGGCCGATCGCTAAAAAAAGGCCGCTTTCGCAAGCGGCCTCGATCATACTTCTTAATTTTTTTCACCCGATCCGGCATTCTCCGGATCGGTTTTCTGCTTTCCGTCACGCGGAAGCTGACAGCTGTCAGACATTCACGTCTGGACGCCCATGCGTGGAAGAATCCACTTGTTCAAAGCGTACCAGATAACAAAAATACCGATAAAATAAAGCCAATCCATAGAGCTCTCCTTCTTAGATTCTCGGGTTATGGTAGCTTGACCCTGCAGAAAAGCGCAACTTTTTTAATCATTTAGTGGCAAAACGATTGTAACCTTCAATCCGCCAGCAGGACAATTTTCCGCCAATATTGTCCCACCATGAAGCTTTATACTGCGCTCGGCAATGGCTAGACCAATGCCGGTGCCGCCAGTTTTTCGATCGCGCGCATCGGCCACCCGGTAAAAGGGGTCAAAAAGTTTCTTCAAGGCGTTGTCCGGTACGCCCGGACCCTTATCCAGCACCTGAATAACCAGCTCTTCACCTGCTTTGATTGTATTAACCCGGACGGAAGTGTTGTCATCCGTATACTTCACCGCATTGCGGATAACATTTTCCAGAGCCTGTGTCAGCAAGTCCAGCGAGCCATTGATCATCTGGCCTTCTGCGCTGTCCAGTGTGACTTGACAGCCTCGTGCTGCTGCTTCGAAGTTGGCATCCTGAACCATATTGACGAGCAGCGCATGCAGGTCGACCCTGGTAAAATTGACGTCGCTGGCACCCGTTTCAAACCGGGTCAACCTGAGCAGTTGACCGATCATCGTATTCATCCGCTCAGATTCGAGTTCAATCCGCGCCAGAGCTTTTTCCTGAGTCTCAGGACTGGCTTGTTTGCGCGCCAGTTCCAGGGCAATGCCGAGCCGAGTCAGTGGCGAACGCAGCTCGTGGGAAATATCTCTCAGCAGCCGTTTCTGTGCTCCAACCAGATCCTCAATTTTGCTCGCCATATCGTCAAAATCACCTGCCAGTCCGGATATTTCATTTTTCCCTTTAATCTTTTTACCGATTCTCGTGGACAGATCCCCGGCGGCAAATTTTCGCGTTGCCTGCCGCAGTTGACTGATGGGAGCGGTCAAGGAGCGCGCGAGAAAATAGCAGACGCTGGCGGTAACGGCCAACAGTATCAGTAATTGCCAACCGAGAAAACCATGGGTAATCCCTTTAAACAGCTGCTGTTTGGGTGGCCGTTCGGGCAAATTCATGGCGACAATATAAGTTTTTCCTGCGCGGCTTTTGACCAGACTTGCGAGACCATTGCGCCTACCCATCATCGGGAACACAACTTCACCACTTCTGAGTGCCCGTTGAGCCATATGCTGCATGCGCCGCGGAATCATCTCTCTGGTTAATGGCTGGGCCTGATGGTTAAAGAGCACCAGGTGAATTCCGGATTTCCGCTGAAGTTCTCCGACAAATTCATCCAGTTCTTCAGATCCGTCATGTTCAAAGGCTCGAATAGCATCCCGACCATATTCGGCAATTGCAGTGCGCGCAAAGTTCTGGTGGGCCAGAGGGGGAAACTCCTGGTCACGAAAAAACGTCAGGACAATCACCGCGGTGGAGACTAAAAGGATGATAAGAAGAAAATAGAGAAAGATTTTCAGGAACAGACTGCGCATCAACTCTGGCTTTCCGGAAGGGCATAAAGATAACCGATACTTCTGATCGTTCTTATGCGTTCGGTCGCGCCGGTATAATGACCAAGCTTTTTCCTCAGCGCACTGACGTGGACATCGATGCTGCGGTCATAGGCCGAGAGTCGACGACCGAGAACACTTTCGACCAGATCTTCGCGGCTGATGACTTCCCCGGCCCGCGCCAGGAGAACCTCCAACAGGCTGAATTCAACAGAAGTCAATTCAACATTTTCACCATCACGCTTGACGCTACGGCTTGACGAACAGAGAACCACATCGCCAACCTGCAACTCAGCAGACTGCTTTTTGGAAGATAACTGCTGAGTTGTGGCTTCAGCACGGCGCTGAATCGCCCGAATACGAGCAACCAGTTCACGCGGATTAAAGGGTTTCGGCAGATAATCGTCAGCCCCCAACTCCAGTCCGACGATGCGATCGATATCATCACCACGAGCGGTTAACATAATCACCGGTACCTTGCTGTTCTCACGGATTTTCCTGAGCACATCAAAACCGTTGATACCCGGAAGCATGACGTCCAGAACGATCAAAGCATAGTCTTCTGCCAAAGCCTGTTCGGCTCCCCGCTCACCATGATGCACCGTTGCAACGTTAAAACCTTCACCGCCGAGATAATCGGACAACAACTCACAAAGCTCGGTATCGTCATCTATCACTAATATTCGATCCATTGATCGCTCCTTATCAGAAGCATTATCATAACGGCTTAGCTCGGCAAATGCTGTAAAGAATTGTTAAGCATTGTTGGCGCCAAACAGATTGTCATCTTTACATAACTTTACACAAACCACACAGCTCTTAACCCTCTTTGCAGAAACTATGCTTTATAGTCAAAATCATCAAAAACAAAAAACTCTCTCACTCACTATTTAAAAGGAGAACAACATGAAAAAAATAACAACAATTTCAGCTTTACTGATTGCCCTGCTCTTTTCTGCTGGCAGCCTCTTTGCCTGGTCAGGCCATCATGGCGGCAAAAACCATGGTGAATGTGATCGTCGGGGTGAAGGAATGACTTATGAACAACACGAAGAGCGGATGGAAAATCGGCTGGAGAGAATGGCTGTTATTCTGGACCTGACAGAAAAACAGAAAGAGCAGCTTGAAGATCTGCATGAAAAAAACTGGCAAGACCACCAAGCCATGCGCGCCCAAATGCAAGAAAGTCGTAATGAATTGCATGAGTACAAGTTTGGTAAAGAATTCAACGAAGCTGAGTTCCGTGCCAAAGCCCAGAAACACGCCAACCTTAAAACTGAAATGATGGTTCAGCGGGCGCAACACAAGCAGGATGTCTACGCGGTTCTCACTCCAGATCAGCAGGTAAAAGCTGAAAAACTCGGGGGTATGCTCGGCAAAGGTTTTGAAGGCAAGCGCGGTTGTGATCGTGACGGTTGTGGCAAACGCGGTGAAAATCGCGAGTGCGACGGTCACGGCAGGCATGGTGGTAAAGGTTCCGGACAGCGTTACAATAACTGATCAACTCTAACTGTCAGATTTATTCAAGAAGCGAGCTTCCCATTGGGGGCTCGCTTTTTTGTTTCGGCAAAATCAATAAAACTTCCCGGGCAACCCCTTTTATAACTTCTTTTATCTGTTAAACTGAGTGTTAATGAGAATTGGACACAAGAAATATTGATGCCATTCATTATGACATAAGCCACGAACAACATATTCTTATTGAATGGTTTTCTAAACCCTAAGCTTTCTTGAAAGGAGCTGGCACCATGAAAAAAATGCTTATTTTACTGTTGGGTCTTGTTCTGGTATTCGCAACTTTTGGAGGCGCCTTGGCTGCGGGGGAAATTAATTTTTATGCCAATATCACCGCAATTCAGCCAATTGTGGATGATTTCAATGCCGGCCATAAGACTGAAGCTGTTTATACCCGTATTTCAACATCCAAGTATCTGGCAACAGTTTTAACCGAATTTTCAGCTGGTAAACTAAAAGCCGATGTCTTGCAAAGTCCCCTTCCCGTCATGGAGATATTAAAGGAAAAAGGGGTTCTGGCTCCCTATAAATCGCCGGCAGCGGCAGGATATCCCGCCTGGGCGCAAAAAGATGACACCATTATCCAGTTCGGAATCGAGTATGTTGCTCCAATTTACAACAAGGACCTGGTCAAACCCGAGGATGTTCCCACTCGCTACGAAGATCTGACCGATCCGAAGTGGTACAACAAGATGGTCATGCCAGATCCAGCGTCACACGCAACGACGATTTCCTGGTTGGTCGGCTTGAAAGAAGCAAAAATTTTTGGTGACGACGAGGGCTGGATGAAGTTTCTCAAAGGCCTTGCTGCTAACAAGCCGATGTTCGTAAAATCCTTCGGCCCGACTCCGGCTCCTATAGAAAGCGGCGAAAAACTTCTCGGTATTTCCATGCCAAAATATATTATCTCTAAAGCTCCCGCCCCACTTGATTGGGCCAAAGTCGATACGCTGCTGGGAACTCCGCGTGGGATTGCTATCTCTGCCAACACATCTAACCCAGAAGCTGCAAAAGAATTTATTGATTATTGGTTAAGCCAGAATGCCATGCAGTTGCTGGCGAGCAAAGTTGGTGAATATGTGCTTGCTCCGGGTGTTTTCCCCCCAATTGATGGCATCAATAAAGTCAAAGTTTTACCTATCAGATCCCTTTCCGATGAAGAAATCAGCAATTGGGGTAAAGAGTTCCGCACGATCTTCTATGGAAAGTAGAAACGTTCAATAACTCAACCAGGCAATATATCTGCACTGACCGGAGGCGGGGCAAACCGGCTCCGGTCAGTGTTTTGAGGTCTTATGGAAATCCGCATTAAAGGGCTGACGCGAAACTACTATTCAGAGGGGAAACAGATCAAGGCACTGGATAATGTCGATCTGACCATTCCAGCAAACAAAATATTTACCCTTCTGGGACCAAGTGGTTGCGGCAAAACGACGTTGCTGCGCTGTATTGTGGGGCTGGAAACTCCCGATGCTGGTGAAATTTACATCGGCGACGACCTCGTCTGGTCGAGTGAAAAAAATATTTTTGTCCCGCCTGAAAATAGAGGTCTCGGCATGGTTTTTCAGACCTATGCCATCTGGCCGCATATGAATGTTTTTGACAATGTTGCCTATCCCTTACAGACCAGCAAAACTCCTAAAGACATAATCCGCCAACAGGTTGCAAAGGCTCTCAATTTCGTGCAATTGGACGGCTTTGAAAGCCGACCAGCAACCAAGTTGAGTGGTGGCCAACAACAACGGGTCGCTTTAGCCCGGGCTCTGGTGGCAGAACCGAAGGTGATCCTGTTTGATGAGCCACTGAGCAACCTTGATGCCAAGCTTCGCGAAGAGACGCGTAAGGAACTCCGCAGTTTTCTCACTGAATTAAAAATTACTGCGATCTATGTCACCCACGACCGCATTGAAGCCCTGGCGCTTTCCGATCTGATTGCGGTCATGCGGGCGGGAAAAATTATCGAAATCGGCGATCCAAAAAAAATCTATTTCAATTCAGACCACAAGTTTGTTGCTGATTTCATCGGTCGGGCCAATCTGATCAAAGGCAAAGTCGAAAAACTGGAAGGGGAGCACGCTATCTTTGCTTCGGAAATCGGTTCGATACTCGCGCTCAACAGCCAGAGAATCCCTGTTGGTCAGGACGCCATGCTCTGTGTCCGTCCTGAATTTATCCGTCTGACTTCCGAACATAAAGATCAAGGGCAAAATATTTTCCGTGGCCTTATGGAAACACTGATCTTCATCGGTGAGGCCTATGAAGGTGAAATCCGTATCGGCGATACTCTGCTGACCACAACCATCGAACCGACCGAAAACATTGTGGAAGGCGATGACATCTCCATCGCTTTTGATCCTGATCATTGTTTTCTGCTCTCTGCATAGGTGGCCACTATGTTTAAAAAACCAACCCTGACCACAACCCTGATCATCATTGTTGGTTTTTTGACTCTCTGCCCGGTCATCATGCTGCTGCTGGGCAGTTTTTCTCAAGACTTCGTCTCCTTCGGCCAGTTTACGACCGTCAAATATGTCGAAGCCTACACCGACCCTGATTTTGCCGATATTCTCTGGAATACGGTGATTTTTACCGGTGGATCGGCGCTGGTTGCAACCCTGCTTGCGCTGTTTCTGGCTTATGTCAACACCAGAACCGATCTCCCTTTTAAATTTATTTTCAAGGTCATCGCCATTGTCCCGATGATGATTCCCCATATCCTGTTTTCCGTCAGTTGGGTCTTATTACTGAATCCGAGTAATGGTACTCTGAACCGTCTCTTCATGGATCTCTTTGGACTCACGGACGCCCTGTTTGATATCTATACCCTGCCGGGAATGATTCTCGTTGAAGGATTACTGGATCTGCCGATCGCCTATCTGATCATCGCACCGGCGATGAGTGCTTTTGATGTCTCGTTGGAAGAATCATCCAAGGTCTGTGGAGCATCAAACCTGCGGACCCTGATGAGAGTGACCCTGCCAGTCCTTCGACCAGCGATCCTGGCCTCGGCAATTCTGGTTATCGTCAGAAGCCTCGCCTCTTTTGCAGTCCCGTCGGTGATCGGTATGCCGGGACGCATTTATGTTCTATCGACTCATATTTATCGTAATATTGCTACTGGATTTGCCGCTGACTTTGGTAAGGCAGCGGCCATCGGCATGAGTGCTTTAGCCGCCTCAATCACTTTGATCTATGTTTATCGCTACCTTACCTCCGAAAGCGGAAAATTCGTCACCATTTCCAGCCGGGGTTTCAAACCCACCTTGATTAAACTGAAAAATGCCAAGTACCCCATGTTTTTGATTGTCGGATTTCTTTCTTTTATCCTTATTCTACTCCCGGTTCTGGTACTCTTTTATACTTCTATGCTCCCCTATTCCATGGTGCCGAGCGCCAAAGCTTTTTCAATGATGTCCTGGGATAACTGGATTGAAGTTCTCAAAGATCCTATTTCACTGCTCTCATTGAAGAACAGCCTTTTCCTCGGTGTGGTCGGAGCAACCATTGGCACGACCCTATCGATTTTTGTCTCCTATGTTATCGTCAAGGTCCGCTCAACCGCATCGGGGATTCTTGAATCTCTCAGCTTTCTCTCATTTTCCTTCCCCGGTATTGTTATCGGCGTTGGTTTCATGTGGTTTTTCGTCCGCACCCCTATCTATGGTACTCTCACGGCCCTGCTGATCGGCTATATAGCAACCTATCTACCTTATGGGATAAGACCGATTTCAAGTGCCTTTGTCCAGATCCATAGTCACCTGGAAGAGTCCTCCCGTGTCTGCGGAGCTGGCCCCTTCTACACCATGCGCCGGATCGTCATCCCACTCTTGATCCCCGGCATCGTTTCCGGCTGGATTTTGATGGCAAGTATGTTCCTGCGTGAACTCACCCTGTCAGTCGTACTATCCCGGCCAGGGACTGAAGTCCTGGCAGTTCAGATTCTCCACTTCGCCGAAGATGGTCTATGGGGGCCGTTATCTGCCTTGGGAATTATTATGATTTTTATTTCCTCTGCGCTGGTAATTTTAGCGGCGGTGCTCGGAAGTAAATTGACGAAGATGGAGGTGGTAAAGTAAGCAGAGGGGTTTTAGAAAAAAAGTGATCAAAGCCCAAGCTAACAATTCTGAATAAACCAACAAATTAAAGAAAATGAGTAATCCCCCCTAGACTTGCCGGGGGATACCTAATCGGCATCAGTCCGTTGCGGGAACAATCTCGAACAGGGTAATCTCCGGTGGTGAAAAAATCCGCATTGGTGGCCCCCAGGTGCCGGTGCCACGGCTTGTGTACAGGTACTGGCTATCTGCTAACCGGTAGAGCCCATCCAGCAGTGGATACTTAATCGCGGTCAGTAGATTGAAGGGGAAAATCTGGCCACCGTGGCTGTGGCCAGAGAGCTGCAAGTCAAATTTTCCCGTCGAGGCTACTGTAAAATTCGGCCGGTGTTTAAGCAGCAAAGTGAACCGTTCCGAACGCTCTCCGAGTGCCTTATCTTCGTTAGGAATTCCACCCCGAGCCGGGTCATCGACCCCGACCACCCTCAGCCACTCCCCGACATTCATATTGCGGTTTCGCAGTACCTGAAAACCGCTGCGCTGCAGAAAATCGAGCGCCTGTTCAAGGCCTGCGTAGTATTCGTGATTGCCGGTGACGGCGTACTTACCGAGCGGTGGGTCGATACGCTGCCAGAGATCTATCAGATCATCCAGATGATTGAGTTGGGCATCAACGATATCCCCTGTAGCTGTCAGCAGATCGGGTTGCAGTTCCTGAAGTCGGTTGATAATCGGTGCCAGGGCTTCGTCCCGATGGATCAGCCCAAGGTGCAGGTCGGAAACCTGGGCGATGCGGATCGGCGGCGTCCCGGGCGGAAGTTTCGGGCTGACAATTCTTACCCGCTCGATCTGCAGGTTGCTTGCTTCGTAGAGTCCATAAAAACTGGCAGCAATGACGACAAAAAGCACCACGGTCGCGGTTACCGCTCCGTGCAGGGAAAGGTTCGGTAGCTGTGGCAGCAGCCGACTGGTTAAGCAAAAAACCAGTTCCCATGATCCGATCAGGGCAAAAAGACTGAAAGCAAGTAAAACCATCCCCATCCAGCTGTAGCTGACCCAGGCGAGACCACGGGCGAACGGTTCCAGACCGCCTCGTTCGCTAAGCCTGACCAACAGAGGGGAGGCGATCATCCCTGCCATCCAGATCCAGGTCAGGGTTGGTAGCGCCGGGTGCCCTTTGAGCAAGGGATGAAAGCCCCAAAAGACCAGGACATGCATGCCACCGTAGATGATGAGAAAAATCAGCAGAAATAGTTTCATGAGAAGTTCCGACTTTTCTGTTCGACCTCTAGAATGCGGGCCCGTGTTTGAAGCCTGCGCACAGTTCTCCAGTTTGTCCAAGATAGTGGTGGTGAAAAAGTCGACGTATCTATATACGCGAAAAGCGGACATCTGTGGGATGCCCGCTTTTTCATCAAGATTTATAACCAGTTTTTATTGGACACTATAGCCGCGCGCTTCAAGACAGGCTTTCATGGCTCTATTATATTCAGCTCGCTTGCTGGTATTCTGGTCAGCATCAACACCTCCGCCCGGCTGGGTCGGGTCAAAGTCAGTCTGCTGACGTGCCCAGTTGTGACATTCATAGCGGTCCGTTGCCTGTTGTTGTTCGCTCTGGCCCTGTTTGGGGTAGACAAACAACTTATCTGGCAGTTCAGGATCTAATACAACTTCCGCTTGGGGAGGAGGGCTGACCACACGGTATGCCCTCGATTCCGGGACCCAGCTATAATAGGTTCCCGCAGCATAATAGTAGGGGAAACCAGCGACCCAGATTGTCGTATAGGCATGCGGCAAAAAGGGAACGACCATACCGACCGGTGGCAAGGTTACGATGAAGCGACTTCCAGAGGGACGATACCAGACACCCCCATAAAAATAGTAGCGGCTATTGCGATAGGGAACCACCTTGTACCCACGGGGAAGGACTTTGGCTTGAGCGCCCTGACGCGGGTAGTAATGGTCATGACGATGACGGCGATCAAGAACATAGCCGC
>JAPHSA010000009.1 GCA_026193235.1 Deltaproteobacteria bacterium
GCACAGCTCAATGGTTTTAACTCTCAAACTCTGCCAACCAAGCAGCAGCAGAAAAACCGCTCCTCCCAGAGAGATGATTCCCAGAACCACTTGAAACTCAGCCAACTTGGCCAGTATGAGCAGGGAAAAGAGCACGATCGGCAGATCTGTCACCAGCGGTGCCAAGGCAACTTTGATACCGGAACGGGTATTGTGCTGAAGGGTTTCGGAAACCACCAGAGTCATCAATGGTCCAGGCGCAAAGCCTGCGGAAAGACCAAGAACAACTCCCATGGCAAGGTAGCTAATCATGGCCTTTCACTACCATTTAGCAATCTGAGAAACCAGAACAAAATAAAAACAGAAACTGCGCCATGGAAACAACATCTGTTCTCTCAGTAAAAATCATAGTAAAAAATTTATCCTGCAGACCAGTTTCTTCAGCCTGCCTGAATATATTGGGTCAGCTGATTGATAAGAAATTCTTTTTCTTCAATCGTTGCTTTGACCAGATCACCGATCGAAACCAGCCCAAGTAATTCACCATTTTCCATAACCGGCAAATAGCGACAGCGTTTTTCAGTAATCAGAGCCATACATTCTTCCACGGTTCGCCCTGAGTGAACATAAGCAACTTTTTCCGTCATAATGTCTTTGATCGCCGTCTCCAACGATGAAAGTCCTTTCAAGATAACTTTTCGCGTGTAATCCCGCTCAGATATCAGTCCGACAACTGCATCCTGAGCATCGACCACGACCAGAGCCCCAATGTCTTTTTCAGCAAGCATAGCCAGAGCGGCAAAGACCGTTTCGCCTTGTGCAATAGTGTAAGCTCCAGAACCTTTCGCCTGTAAAATATCTTTGACTGTTTTCATGGCAACCTCCCGCGTATAGGGTCAACTATCTCCTACAAAGATTAGCTGACCAGATGCTTCTGTCAAAGGAGCGCGCAGAAATTCTCAATATGTGGTTTAACTATCTAGAAAGTTGTTATACTCTGAACGTTATTAAACAAGAGGTCTTCTCGTTACTCTGATTTTTTATTTTGCAATCCTCCATGGTTCCGTGTTTATAAGTGATTCATACTCAATCCAGTTACTGCCGGAATGCCTGAAATATGAACCGAGCACATCATAATGACCTGTACCTCCAAAGGATCGGCAATGATACAGATTAAAAAAGGCCTTGACCTGCCGCTCAGTGGCGCCCCTCGAAGGGAGATTGAGGAAGGCCCCCCGCTGCGACACGTCGCCCTACTTGGATGTGACTACCAGGACATGAAGCCGACCCTGTTAGTTGCCGAAGGAGAACAGGTCAAACTTGGGCAGCCTCTTTTTTCCGATAAAAAACACCCCAAAATTTTCTATACCGCTCCAGCTGCGGGCAAAGTTGTTGCCATCAATCGTGGAGCGCGGCGTGCTTTTCTCTCCATGGTTATTGAACTTGAAGGTAACGAGGAAACAACCTTTCCCCTGACAGCAACAGACAAGCTTGAACAGCTATCCGCACCAGAGATAGAAAAACAACTGCTCCGCTCCGGCTTGTGGAACACGTTTCGCACTCGGCCCTTCAGTAAGGTTCCGCCGCCAGATAGCCGGCCCGCTGCTCTATTTGTCACCGCCATCGACACCAACCCACTGGCAGCCGATCCCGAGATTGTTATTTCTGAAAAGTGCCCGGAGTTCGTTGCAGGGTTGAAAATCATCCAACAATTGAGCGCGGGAAAGACCTACTTGTGTAAAAAACCGGGGGCAAAAATTGACGCTCCCGAAAAAATCTGCGTCCGTGAATTCTCCGGCCAGCACCCCGCCGGTTTGGTCGGTACCCATATCCATTTTCTGGAAAAAGTTGATCAACAGCACACGGTTTGGCACATCGGTTATCAGGATGTCATCGCTATCGGACACCTGTTTTTAACCGGCCGCATCCTCACCGAAAGAATTATCGCGCTCTGTGGTCCACAGGTCAAAGACCCACGACTGCTCCGTACCCGCCTTGGCGCCTGCCTGTCGGAGCTGCTTTCCGGCCAACTTCATGAGAGCGACAACCGGATTATTTCCGGGTCGGTGCTGTCCGGTCGCACCGCCTCCGAGGCACACGATTTCCTTGGCCGCTTTCACAACCAGGTCTCGGTTCTCCAAGAAGATCATCGGCGGGAACTGCTTGGCTGGGGATTGCCCGGCTTCGACAAGTTCTCGCTGAAGCGGGTCTTTGCCTCGGCCCTGCTGCCGCGCAAGCCGCTGGCGCTGACCACCACCACTCACGGCAGTTCGCGGGCGATGGTGCCGATCGGCGCCTTCGAAAAGGTTCTGCCGCACAACACCAAGGCGACCTGGCTGCTTCGTTCGTTGTTGACCCTCGACACCGATCTGGCTCAGGGGCTTGGCTGCCTGGAACTGGACGAAGAGGATCTCGCGCTGTGCAGCTTCGTCTGTTCGGGAAAAATTGATTACGGTAAATATTTACGTCAAACTCTGCAGAAGATTGAGAAAGAAGGCTGATGAAAGCGTTGCGCAACCTGCTTGATAAGCTGCATCCGCACTTTGCCAAGGGGGGCAAGTTGGAAAAACTCTACCCCCTGTTTGAAGCAGCCGACAGCTTCGCCTATACCCCGGGGGAAGTGACCGACGGCGCGCCGCATGTGCGGGACGCCATCGATCTGAAACGGGTCATGATCACCGTGGTGATCGCCCTGATTCCCTGCTTTTTCATGGCCATGTGGAACACCGGCTTCCAGGCCAACAGTGTGCTGCAAGCAAGCGGCGGCAGCGTCGAGGGTTGGCGCGGGGCGTTGCTGGCGCTGCTCGGCTTTTCCGCCGACCCCAACAGCTTTGTCGACAACCTGCTGCTCGGAGCAGCCTGGTTTGTACCGATCTATTTGGTCACTAATATTGTTGGTGGCTTGTGGGAAGCGCTGTTCAGTATTGTCCGTGGGCATGAAATCAATGAAGGATTTCTGGTCACCGGTTCACTCTTCCCACTGATCTGCCCCCCGACCCTGCCTCTCTGGCAGGTCGCGCTGGGGATCAGCTTTGGTGTGGTCGTTGGCAAGGAAATTTTCGGCGGCACCGGTAAGAATTTTCTCAACCCAGCGTTGACCGGGCGGGCCTTTTTGTTTTTCGCTTACCCAGCGCAGCTCTCCGGCGGCAACAGTGTCTGGATTGCCGCCGACGGAGCTTCCGGCGCCACCGCACTTGGGCGTGCGGCGGAAGGCGGCGTGCAGGCGGTGGCTGGCATGTACAGCTGGTTCGATGCCTTTGTCGGCACCATCCCCGGATCGATGGGGGAAACCTCGACTCTGGCCTGCCTGTTCGGCGCGACAATCCTAGTGCTGACCGGCATCGGTTCCTGGCGGATCATGCTCTCCTGCCTGCTCGGTGCGCTCTCGCTGTCTGCGCTGTTTCTGCTGGTTGACAGTAGCACAAACCCGATGTTCGCCCTAGGTCCACACTGGCATCTGGTTCTCGGCGGCTTCGCCTTCGGCTTGGTGTTCATGACCACCGACCCCGTTTCCGGGGCGATGACCGAGGAGGGGCAGTGGCTCTACGGCCTGCTGATCGGCGCCATGTGCATCCTGATCCGGGTGGTCAACCCGGCCTACCCGGAGGGGATCATGCTGGCGATTCTGTTCGGCAATGTCTTTGCGCCGCTGATCGATCAACTGGTACTCAAATATCACATCAAGCGGAGGCTGCGCCATGTCGAGGGATAGTACCAAAAAAGTCCTCAGCGTCGCCCTGCTGCTCTGCCTGGTCTGTTCGGTCCTGGTCTCCTCGGCAGCGGTTCTGCTGAGTGAGCGGCAGGAGCGCAACAAGATCGAGGAGAAGCGCAAGAATATCCTCCAGGCCGCCGGGCTCTATAAGCAAGGGGAGCCGATTGCCGATTTGTACGCACAGATTGCGCCGCGCATTGTCGATCTGCAGAGTGGCTGGTTCAGCGATCGTTTCGATCCGGTGACCTTCGACAGCCGGGCGGCGGCCAAGGATCCGACATTAAACCAAGAGATACCAGCTCCGCTCGACTTGGCCGATATCAAGCGCCGTTCCCTCTACAAAGAGGTCTACCTGGTACTCGAGAGTGGGCAGCTGCAACAGTTGATCCTGCCGGTTCACGGCAAAGGGCTCTGGTCGACCATGTACGGCTTTATCTCCCTGGCCGATGATTTGACCACGGTGCGCGGCTTCTCCTTTTACGAGCATGGCGAAACTCCTGGCCTGGGTGGTGAGATCGACAATCCGAACTGGAAAAATCAGTGGCAGGGGAAGCGGATCTACGGCGAGAATGGTGAATTGCGCATTGAGGTCGCCAAGGGCACGGTTGATAAAAACGACCCGAATGCCGTCTATAAAGCCGACGGTTTGGCCGGCTCGACCCTGACCGCGCGCGGGGTCGACAACCTGCTCAAATACTGGTTGGGCGAAGATGGCTACCAGCCGTTCCTCGAGCGGTTGCAACAGCAGGGGTTAGAACCATGAGCAAAGCAAAGGATGTTTTACTCGATCCGATCTTCAATAAGAACCCGATCGGTTTGCAGATCCTCGGTATCTGCTCGGCGCTGGCGGTGACCAGCAAGCTAGAGACGGTGCTGGTGATGTGTCTGGCGGTGACCTTTGTGCTGGCCGGCTCCAACGTCTCGGTCAGCCTTATCCGACGGCAGGTGCCGGACAGCATCCGCATCATCGTCGAGATCACGATCATCGCCACCCTGGTCATTATCGTTGATCAGTTTCTAAAGGCTTACGCCTTCGGGGTCAGCAAGCAGCTGTCGGTGTTCGTCGGCCTGATCATCACCAACTGTATCGTGCTCGGCCGCGCCGAGGCCTTCGCCATGAAAAACTCCCCCGGGATGAGCTTGCTCGACGGCATCGGTAACGGCCTCGGTTACAGTATCGTGCTGCTGCTGGTCGGTTTTTTCCGTGAGCTGTTCGGTGCCGGAAAATTGCTCGGATTCACCATTCTGCCCTCGATCAACGACGGGGGCTGGTATCTGCCGAACGGGCTGATGCTGCTTCCGCCGAGCGCCTTTTTTATCATCGGTCTGTTGATCTGGGCGTTGCGCAGCTGGAAGACCGAGCAGGTAGAGGAGGAGAACTAGGCTTATGCTTGAACATTATCTCAGCCTATTGATGAAAACGATCTTTGTCGAGAACATGGCGCTGGCCTTCTTCCTCGGCATGTGCACCTTCCTCGCCGTATCGAAGAAGGTCGATACCTCCATCGGTCTCGGCGTGGCGGTGATCGTCGTGCAGACCATCACCGTGCCGGTCAACAACCTGATCTACCAGTATCTGCTCAAGGAGGATGCACTGATCTGGCTCGGAATCGAGGGGACCGATCTGACCTTTATCGGCCTGATCTGCTATATCGGCGTCATAGCGGCGATGGTGCAGATCCTCGAGATGGTCCTCGACCGTTACGTCCCGGCGCTCTACAACGCGCTGGGCATCTTCCTGCCGCTGATCACCGTCAACTGTGCAATTCTCGGCGGCTCGCTGTTCATGGTCGAGCGCGACTACAACTTCGCCGAGAGCGTCGTCTTCGGTTTCGGTAGTGGCGCCGGTTGGGCCCTGGCCATCGCCGCCCTGGCGGGCATCCGTGAAAAGATGAAATATGCCGACGTGCCGGTGGGGCTGCGTGGTCTCGGGCTGACCTTTATGATCACCGGTTTGATGGCCATGGCCTTCATGGCGTTTTCCGGCATTCAGCTGTAATGGACGGAATAAATGACTGAAATCAGTTTAGGCGTTCTGATCTTTACCGGCATTGTGCTGGTGCTGGTGGTTTTGATCCTGCTGGCCCGCTGGCGGCTGATTCCGGCCGGACAGGTGAAGATCGGTATCAACAACGACCCGGACAAGCAGCTCACCGTCGAGCCCGGCGGCAAGCTGCTCAACGTCCTCGGCAGCGAAGAGGTGTTCATTCCCTCCGCCTGCGGTGGCGGCGGCACCTGCGCGCAGTGCAAGGTGAAGATCAAAGCGGGGGGGGGAGATATCCTGCCGACCGAAACCGCGCACATCACCAAGCGCGAGGCGAAGGAGGGTTACCGGCTCTCCTGCCAGGTCAGCGTCAAGCAGGATCTGGAGTTGGAACTGCCGGCGGAGATCTTCTCGATCAGCAAGTGGACCTGTCGGGTGCGCTCCAACGTCAGCCGATCGACCTTCATCAAGGAGCTGGTGCTGGAGCTGCCGGAAGGGGCGGATCTCGATTTCCGCGCCGGCGGTTATATCCAGATTGAGGCCGAGCCGCATGTCGTTGCATACCGGGAGATGGAGATCCCTGAGCGCTTCAAAGAGGATTGGGACAAGTACGAAATCTGGCAGTACCGGTCAGAGGTCAAGGAACCGATCATGCGTGCCTACTCAATGGCCAATTACCCGGATGAGAAGGGAATTGTCATGCTTAATGTGCGGGTCTGTCCGCCACCACCACAGGTGCCGGACGCTCCTCCCGGGCAGATGTCTTCCTTCATTTTCAACCTGAAACCGGGAGATACCGTTGAGGTGTCCGGTCCGTACGGTGAATTCTACGCCAAAGAGACCGACGCCGAGATGGTCTTTATCGGCGGAGGGGCCGGCATGGCACCGATGCGTTCGCACATCTTCGACCAGTTCAAGCGGCTGAAGACCCAACGTAAGGTCTCCTTCTGGTATGGAGCACGCAGTTTGCGCGAAGCTTTCTATGTTGAAGAATTCAACGAGCTGGCTGAAAAGCATGACAACTTCGAATGGCATCTGGTGCTCTCCGAACCGTTGCCGGAGGATAACTGGACTGGTGCCGTCGGCTTTGTGCACCAGTACCTGTACGATAACTACCTGGTCAAACACCCGGCGCCGGAGGACTGCGAGTACTACATGTGCGGCCCTCCGATGATGAACAAGGCGGCCGGTGACATGCTCTACAACATCGGTGTCGAGGAAGAGAGTATCCTCTATGACGATTTCGGCATTTAACCAACAGGAGGTCGGCCGTGCGCTTTGAACAGACGCGAACCATTTTGCAGAAACTGGCGCCCGCTTATCATCGCGGAGTCAGCGACGATTTTCAGCAGCTGGCCGATGGCGATGTGTCGCCACGGGTGCGGCTGATGCTCGATTACCTGATCGATCACGAAGATCACCGGGCGCTGGCCCTAGGCGAGTTTTGTCACGGCGCGCCGCACAAAGTGCTGGAACACTGGCTGAAAGGCCTGGAGGTCAACTTCCCTCAGGTGCCGACTGGATTGCTCATCGAGTCGACCCGTCGCGATCTCGATCAGCTGATCAAGGCCGCTGTGGGCTATAAGCAGGTGCTGATTAATTATTACCAGTATGCTGCTGAGCATTGCACCGATAAGCCGACCAGCAACCTGTTTGAAAAATTGAGAAACCAGGAAGATAAGGCGATGAGACGGATGATCAGGCATGCGCAAGGGCTGGCTGATTTATAAGATGGGGCGCTTTTTCGTTATCTTTCTGGTTTTGTGTTGGCTGTTGCTCTCCGCCTGCCAGCCGCAGGTCGAGACTCGCAATCTTAACGGCGCGACCATGGGAACCACCTGGTCGGTCACACTACATTCGCTGCCTGACGGTTTTGATCTCGCGAAACTGAAATCACAACTGCAGGCGCAGCTTGATCGTATCAACCGCCTGATGTCGACATACGATCCCGAATCTGAGATTTCCCGCTTTAATGCCCAGACCAGTGACGGCTGGTTTGCTCTCTCGCGCGAAACCGCACAGGTGATTGAGCTTTCGCAGCAGATCAGCGAACTGACCGGTGGGTCTTTTGATGTCAGCGTTGGTCCGCTGGTCGAACTCTGGGGATTTGGTGCGAAGCAGCGTGGCGATGAGATCCCCTCACCAGAACAGGTCAAGGAGCAACTGGCAAAAGTCGGCTATCAAAAGCTTCTCTTTCGCCGCGACCCTGCAGCGATAAAAAAACTGGTCCCCCAGTTGCAGGTTGACCTATCGGCGATTGCCAAGGGCTATGCCGTTGATGCCCTGGCGGCGCTGCTCAAACAACAGGGGATCAACAATTTTTTAGTTGAAATCGGCGGGGAAATGCAGCTCGTCGGACAGCGTAGTGATGGGACCCCTTGGCGAATCGCGATAGAAAAGCCACTGGAGAATGAACGCGCAGTCGAGACAGTTTTTCCGCTGAACGCAACCGCAGTTGCCACCTCCGGTAATTATCGCAACTTTTACATCGAAAATGGCCAGCGCTATGCGCATACGCTTGATCCACTCAGTGGCAGGCCAATCCGCCACAAACTGGCCTCGGTAACAGTCCTCGACCCAAGCTGTGCACGCGCTGATGCTCTGGCGACGGCGCTGATGGTACTGGGGGAAGAGAAAGGCCGACAACTCTGTGAAAAGCACCAGATTGCGGCATTTTTTGTCATTCATAACAAAGAAGAATTTGTGGAATATGCCAGTCCGGCATTTCAAAATTTCACTGAAAAGAAGAAAAAATGAAACTTTTTGTTCTTGCGCTGTTGTTTTTCCTGTTCGCTTTTGCCGGTCTGGCCGCTGGTTGGATTATCCGCCGACGGGGACTGCACGGCGGCTGAGGCTCTGCACGCGATACCGGCAGTGACTGTCGGTGTGAATCAGCAACAAGGCCCAGCATGGAGATCACAGTCAAACGGAGCGGGGAAGACGCAAAAAAAGAAACATCTCAGGGTTGAGAAAAGGTTCTTTTGATCTCCGGGGGGATAGCCACCGGCTTTTTGATTTTCGGATCGTAGCTGACCATCACCGTTTTGGCTTCAGCAAAAACCCTTCCTGCACCATCATGCAACCGGTAGCTGAAGTCAAAACTGGAATGGCGTACCTGATCAACATAGACGCTAATCTGCAACGGATCATTCAGTTCAATCGGCAGGCGATAATCACATTCAGCGCGCACGACCAGAAACATCAGATCACCTTCGAGAAACCCGCCGAAACGGTCCTGAAAAAGCTTAACCCGCGCAGTTTCAAGGTAGGTAAAAAACATCGCATTATTGACATGCCCATAGGCATCCAGATCAGCAAAGCGAATCTCGATTGGCGTGGTAAATTCAAACTCTGGCATAATCAGCTGACCTCAGAAACTTTCCCCTGCAGAATATCGATAATCCGCCCCCGATAATCGACTATTTCTTTCCTCAGGGAAGCGAGGTTGGCGATTTTTTGATCAACTTTACCGATATGAGCGTCCAGAATTTCCAATAGTTTAGGGGTGATTTTGCCAAACGCCTGTTGGTTGGTATCGAAGTTTTCCGCCAACTCCTGCATCTCTTTCAGGGTAATCCCCAATTCCTTCAACTTGAGGATAAATTTCAAGCGCAGGACATCTTCACGGCTGTAAGTACGGGTTCCGCCGCCCAGGCGTTCTGGCGCTCCCATCAGACCAATCTCTTCATAATAACGGATGGTCCTTGTGGTAATGCCCAGTTTTTTGGCCAGTTCCCCGATCTGAATAAACTGATCTATTGTCGTTTGCATATATATAACCTTTACGTAATGTTCTTTTATAAATATCACTCTTGTGATCAGCCTGTCAATAATCATATAAATAACTGCATAAACTGGTATTTTTAAGATTATTCCGGAACCAGTAAAATATTGTTATATTTAAACTTGACCTTTACGTAAACTATAGGTAAAAAGAAACTTTAGAAGATATCCAGAGGAATATCCTCTTTCCAAGTTATAATATGACGAGCTGAAAATACCTGGACCCTGAAATTTATTTTTCTGTCTGAGAGATCTACTATGGAATACACGCGTGAAATTTATTGGAATATTGGTCACAGCTGGGCAGTTCTGCTGCCGATGTATCTGCTCAGTTTTGCGGCCGTTGCCATTGTCGTCAATGAATTCATCCAGCGCATCAAGGTCTACAGACAGGGACAGCCATTAGCTCGGCTGGACAAACTGCCGCGGCGAATCGACAATCTGCTCCGCGATGTTTTTCTGCAAAAACAGGTTTTGCGCGTCCGCGCACCTGGTTCAGCACATGCCCTGTTTTTCTGGGGTTTTCTCCTGCTGGCCATTGGCACTACCCTGGTCTTTATCCAGGCCGACTTTACCGATCCTCTGTTCGGCTTACGTTTTCTGACCGGGCCATTTTACCTGTTGTTCTCCCTGGTACTCGACATTGCCGGACTGCTGGCTATTCTGATGCTGATCGGTCTGCTGGTCCGTCGCTACATCGTCCGACCGCCGGGCCTGGAAAACAAATTCGACGATGTCGTCATGCACGCACTGCTATTAACTATTCTGGTCACCGGCTTTGTCATCGAAGGCGCCCGAATGGCCGTGACTGAAATGGGAACCCCACTGGCTGCATGGTCACCGGTTGGTCTATTCACTGCAAAGTTGCTTTCAAGCATGGGCGAACCTGCTTTGCGTGGGCTCCATAGCAATCTCTGGTGGCTGCATCTATTCCTTGCAGTTATTTTTATTGCCATTATCCCATTCACTAAACTTCGCCACCTGTTCACCACCAGCACCAACTACCTGTTCGCTGATCTTGGCCCCAAAGGTGCGCTCTCAACCATCGACATGGAAGATGAAGATGCGGAAAGCTTTGGCGCCGCCGAAATCAAGGATCTCACCTGGAAAGACATCTTTGATGCTGATGCCTGCACCAGCTGCAAACGCTGTCAGGACCGCTGCCCGGCCTGGGCAACCGACAAACCCTTATCACCGATGAAACTGGTTCAGCAGATTGGTGAGCTCGCATTCACCGATCCGACCGCCAACCTCCCGGAAACCATTGAAAAAGAGGTTCTCTGGGCCTGCACTACCTGTCGGGCCTGCCAGGAAATCTGCCCTGCCAGCATTGAACATGTCAACAAGATCATCGAGATGCGGCGCAATCTGGTGCTGATGGAAGGGGAATTCCCCGGCGAAGAAGTCATGACGGCGATGGAAAACACCGAAGTCAATGGCAATCCGTTCGGCCTGGCCTTTGCCAGTCGCGGCGACTGGGCTGAAGGGCTGCCTGTCGTAACCCTGGAGCAGAATAATGATTTCGACATTCTTTATTTTGTCGGCTGCTACGCCTCTTTTGACAAACGTAATCAGGCCATCGCCAAAGCCTTTATCCAACTCTGCGCTGCCGCTGGAATAAAAGTCGGCATCCTCGGCAAGGAAGAAAAATGCTGCGGCGAGCCGATGCGCAAAATGGGCAATGAGTATCTCTACCA
>JAPHSA010000257.1 GCA_026193235.1 Deltaproteobacteria bacterium
AGTGGTCGCATCAAGGTCGGCGATAATTTGGAAATACTTCCCGCAGCAGTCAACGCCCGCGTTCGTGAACTTCAGGTGCACGATCAGCAGGTTGATGAGGTTTTAGCTGGTCAGCGGGTGGCTTTAAACCTTTCTGGGATTACGCGCGACCAGGTGCCGCGAGGTTCGGTGATTGGCACCCCAGGGCTGTTTCGTGCAAGCCAAAGAATCGACGTCAGGTTGCAGCTGCTACAGGAAGCCCCCCGCAGTCTCAAATTCAGAGATCCGCTCCATTTCCACTTAGGTACGGGACGCAGTGTCGCCAGGGCTGTATTGCTTGATCGAGACGAAATGGCACCCGGTGAAGAGGCCCTGGTTCAGTTGACTCTTGAGCAGCCTTTACTCGCTCATCGAGGAGATCGTTTTATCATTCGTTCTTACTCGCCAATGGTGACTATCGGTGGCGGTGTGATCGTCGACGCTGAACCGCTAAAACACAAACGTTTTCGCCCTGAAATTATTCAACGGTTGAACGATCTGGCCTCAGGAGATATGGGTTTCTGGCTGCAAAAACTGGAAGAATTGCAGCTTGCACGATTGAAAGATCTGGAGAAACAGACGGGAACCGGTCGTGAACAGCTGCTTCAGGGCTTGGAAAAACTCAAAGACGCCGGGCAGGTGGAACTGTTGGCTGAACAGTGGGTGGTCGCTGATCGAGTCCGCAGCTGGAAGAAACAGTTTCCCGAGATAGTTGCTGATTATCATCAGCGCCATCACTTGCGCCACGGCATGCCTCGGGCAACATTACAAAATCGGCTTTCCGAAAAGCTTGCCCCAAAAGGTTTTGAAGTCCTGCTCCAGTGGGCGATGGATAACCACCTGATCGAGCAGAAGCGTGACCTTATCGCAACGCCTGGCTGGCGTCCCCAGCCGACTGCGGATGAACAACGCATTCTGGACAGCATAGAGAAATATTTTCACACTGCAGGGTTTGAAGTTAAGAATAACAACGATGTTATGATCCAGCTTGGTCTGGGGACTCTGGATAGTGACATTTATCTTTCCTACCTTGTTCTGGAAGGTTCGTTGGTGCGGTTGAATCAAGAAAGCTCTTTGCATATGGAGTTTTTTCGCACAGCTGAAAAATTGTTGATTGCTCTGCTTGAACAAAAAAAGAGTTTTACTCTGGCGGAATTTCGCGATGAGCTTGGAAGTGGTCGTAAATTAACGCAGGCTTTACTGGAACTGTTCGACAGTCTTAAATATACTCGCCGAGAAGGGGAGAAGCGCGTTGCCTGGCTATTGCCGCAGGCGGGTTGAAATCCGCCGTCTGCCTGATGTGAAATCATTTTTAAAATTCGATGGATAAAATATGAGTATACGCCTGACCTCTTTGTCCCGCAGCTCCGGTTGAGCGGCAAAAATTGGTCCCGAGACCCTGACTCAGGTGCTGAGTCAGCTCCCGCAAATTCACCATCCTGAACTGTTGTCTCAGGAAATACCTTTTGCTGATGCGGCTATTTATCGCCTCAACGCATCAGAGGCGCTGGTACAGTCGGTCGATTTCTTCACTCCGGTAGTGGATGACCCCTACAAGTACGGGCAGATTGCCGCAGCAAACGCGCTCTCAGATATCTTTGCCGTTGGCGCCCGTCCGCTGATGGCTTTGAACCTTGTCTCTTTTCCCATTAATTGCCTGGCAACTGATATTTTATTGCAGATTCTGCAGGGTGGGGCAGAGCGGGTCCATGCCGCCGGCGCAGTGATCGGTGGTGGCCATTCTATCGAAGATGATGAACCCAAATACGGATTGAGTGTCACTGGAATTGTTGACCCGCAAGAAATGATAACGACCTGTGGTTGCTGCCCCGGTGACCAATTATATTTGACCAAGCCTTTGGGAACTGGTTTGCTGACCACTGCCTTGAAGGGGGAAGTCGTTAGCGAAGCTGATATCGCCGAAACTATCGAAGGTATGATCCTATTGAACCAGGCAGCTGCTGAAGTGATGCTCGAAGTGGGTGCCTCAGCCTGTACCGATATTACCGGTTTTGGTTTGGTCGGGCATGCATCCGAGATGGCGGATGCCAGTCGGGTCGGAATGAAAATCTTTGTCCGTCAGCTCCCCGTTTATCCCCAGGCTTTTGAAATGGCAGAAATGGGGCTGGTGCCGATTGGTTCCCATCGTAACCGGGATTTTTATTTTTCCAGACTTGATGGTCAAGAGAGCTGTGACCCGACCCAGCTTGATTTACTGAGTGACCCGCAGACGTCAGGAGGCTTGTTGATCTCTGTTGCAGCTCAAAAATCCGAGCATTTTGAACAACGCCTAAAAGAACGCGGTGTCCTGGTTGCACGGGTTGGTGAAGTTACCTCAGGCCCTGCGGGCCGCATTCTATTGGCGCCTTGATGATTCTTGGCTTAGGTCCTTGGGAGTTAATTATTTTAGGCGTCTTAGTCACAGCCATGTTTGGTCTGGGACGGTTGCCATCAATAGCGCGAGATCTCGGGCGGATTCACGGGTTTGTTCAGCGGGTAAAAAGAGCTATCCCCTGGGTTGGAAAACTCCCCTGGCTCTCCCGTTTTTTTCACTGATTAATAGGCGACTTTGGCAAAAGGAGATCTCGCGGCTGCGGCCAGGGCATCACCCAAAGTGTAGATTTCATGTGCTTCAAGCAGTGGAATCATTTTAATGAGGACTTCGCCGGTAACAATAGCATCGCCAAGGGCGGTATGGCGGCCAACAATGGTCACATTCAAACGTTCAGCTAATCCCTCGAGGGAGTGGGAATCCTGATTGGGGTGGATTATAGATGAGAGTAACAGGGTATCGATAACCGGATTGGTAAAAACCAGTCCGGTTTTTTCTTCCTGCAGTTCAAGAAAACGCATGTCAAAAGCCGCATTATGGGCAACCAGAACCGAATTCTCGGCAAACTTATAAAAGTGCGGCAGGATTTTATCGATGGTCGGCTGACCTCTCAGCAGGGCTGGTTCTATCCCGTGAATAGCAACCGACTCGGGTGGCACAAAACGTTTGGGATCGACCAGTTGGTCTATCACTTCATGGTACAGCAATTGACCGTTGACAATTCTGATAGCTCCCAGCTGGATGATTTCATCCCCCTGCGATGGATTCAGCCCGGTTGTTTCCGTATCAAAGACAACATAAGTCAGTTTACTCAGAGGTATTTGCCCAAGTGCTTGCCAATCTCTACGATTGAATAAGTCAAATTCATAGGAGACCGGTCGGTGCTCGACGGCGCTCTGCATTGCCAGTCGACGGTCCTGATCAATCGGGGGGAAAACCACAAGTACGCCGGTACAATCCTCTTCCTTTTCCATTAAGGGGGAGATGCTACCAGAGAGGTTCTCGACGGTATCTTTAAAATTCAGAAGATTTCCCTTGGAATCAGTAATCAGGGGAGTCGTCTGCCAGGTATTGATCAGTTCCAGGTCGGCACTTGCCCCCGGCCAGGCAATCACAAGTTCTGCTTCCTGCCGCTCGTTGTTGGTCATCGTCATCAGGATCTCAGACGTTTGTGTATGGTTACGCAACAGGCCGGCCAGATGTGAGATAGCCTGAACCATGGAATAACTGTCTAACTGCAACCAGATCCCATGCGGAGCCAAGGCAGAAACTTTGAGTGAAAAGCGCTCATGAATGTTTTTGCTGATGACGTCAAGGAGGTTGTCGGCCATGACATTTTCGGTTTTACTCAAGGCATGGAGGTGAAGAGCATAATTGCTCCTGGCATCATTGACTTTTTCCTGGAGGGAGTGTGAGGACAGGTCGATTTTTTTTCTGTGACTATTCAATTCAGTGGGGTCTAGCTTCGGCTGCTCAAGGATGTTGGTAATCGCGTCGCGGATCTCTTTCAGATCTTTCTGCTGATCGTCGATCAATGATTGAATTAACATATCTCGACGGCTGTCGGCTTCAATCTGTTGGGTCATGTCTTCAAGGGTGAGGACAATTCCTGAGATACTTCTTTTCCCCTCCTGCTCGACAAAAAAAGGTGCCATATTGACACGGAGGCAGAGTCCGGTGTGTAACGTCATCATTGAGTGGTTGACTAACTTTGAACGACCCGACTCATGACATTTATACAGCATCTCAAGGCCATGGACGATTGGATCACGATCGAGAATGCTGAAAATGGAACGTCCCAATCCAAGCAGGCCTTGTCCTTCTTGGCCGCTAGCATGCGGGTCATTTTTAAGAAGATCCTGAGCCTGCTGGTTGTAGAGTAAGACCTGACCATCTGTATTGCAGACAATAACGCCGTGTGGCAGTTCGGTCATCAGTGCGGCTAAGCGGGTACGTTCCTCATTTAAAGTTGCTTGAGCAACGGCAATTTTCCCCGCAACATCCTGTTTCAACCCAGCAAAAGCATCAGCCGATTGATTGATAATTTCTGCAAGATACTGAATCTCTTTAGAGGCGCTTTTCAGCTGGATGCGATGGTCTGGGTTCACCGACGTGATGATGCGGGCACTTTCGGCGAGTTTAAGCACTGGAATGATATAGTCGTTGAAGAGTAAATTGACTAACGCACCGATAATAAACAGGATGGTGATGGTTCCCAACAGAGGGAAGGGGACGAGTTTGCTGAACATCTCACCGAGCGCAGATTGTTGGGCTTCATTCAAGCTGGCCCATGACCCGATTACGCTGGCAGCCATAATGCTGACGACAGCAAAATAGATCGCACTAAGAAAAATCCAGTATTTAAAACTAGGCTTCATGCAGCTAGAACCCTGTATTGAAAGTTCGTATTTTTGATTTTTGAAGCTAAAGTTTATCAGGTTATTGGACAAAAAGTTTGAGCGATAAACTTAAGTTATCCTAAAAATAGAGGTCTTTTTAGCCGTGGTTTTGATGCTTTCATGAGAGACAAAGAAAATATATGACAAAATAGTACATATGGCAAACGTTGTTGTATTTTACTGACAGAATATTGTTGAAAGGCATAAAAAAAGTCGCTGCAAAAACGCACAGCGACTTAAGAATGTTATGAATTTTGTCAATCAGGCCGTCAGTAGTTTCAGTGCTTCGAGATATTTTTCACTGGTCTTAGTGACGATTTCCTGTGGTAATTTTGGTGGCGGTGCTTGTTTCCCCCAGTCCAGGGTCTCCAGGTAATCGCGCAGGAACTGTTTATCAAAGCTGGGTTGGGCACTGCCTGGCCGGTAGAGATCCTTAGGCCAGAAACGTGAAGAGTCCGGGGTCAATGCCTCATCAATCCAAATTAACTGACCATCCAACAGACCAAATTCAAATTTGGTGTCAGCAATAATGATTCCTTTGGTGTCTGCCAGTTGGCGGGCACGCTCATAAATAGCGATGCTGACAGCACTGACCTGGGCTGCTGTTTCCTGGCCACAGAGTTCAGCTGCCTGTTCAAATGAGATGTTCTCATCATGTTCACCGAGTTCAGCTTTGGTAGATGGAGTGAACAATGTTTGGGGAAGCATGTCACTCTGAACCAGGCCCTCAGGCAGGGGAATACTGCAGAGGGACCCATACTGTTGATATTCTTTCCAGCCACTGCCGGAAAGGTAGCCCCGGACGATACATTCAATCGGCAGCGGCTGTGCTTTTTTGGTCAGCATACTGCGCCCTTCAAGTTGATCACGATACTGGTGGGTCAGCGCAGGAAAATCATCTACTTCTGTGGCAATCAGGTGATGTGGAATCAGGTCAGTCATCTGTTCAAACCAGAATTTGGATATCTGGGTCAAAACATAGCCTTTCTGTGGGATACCTTCAGCCATAATGACATCAAAGGCGGAAATGCGATCTGTGGTGACAATTAGCAGATGTTCCCCGAGATCATAAATATCCCTGACCTTGCCACGGTTAACAAGATTCAAGTTAGGGCAGTTGGTTTGAGTAATAACGTTGTTCATGATTTTTCACTCCCGGTGGTAAAGGCGCTGATCAGTTCTGGCACCAGAATTTCTATCTGCGCCTGATCCATAAGCTGCTTGATCTTGTCACTGATTATCGCTTCTTTTTTCTCTGCTAAAAGTCGATCTTTCAATTGCGCCAGTGCTGTTTCATCCAGAGTTGTATAATCAGCGACTTCAGCGGCTTTAAGACCGGCAACCAGAAACCGGTTGTCGATACTGAACACTTTTGTCGCAACAGAGGCTTCTTCGGTAAGAGTAAATGCTGCTTCTGCAAGTTCCTGAGAAGAACCGATACGGGGGATGAAAGAGCCAAAACCGCGGCTGAATTCTCCGGTTTCTTCCAGATGGAGTTTCAGTTTTTCGGCAGCGCTTGCGAGGTTATTCGTCTCAGTTGCTTGGGCATGTAATTTGTTGGCCAGTTCAAGGGCCAGAGTTTGAGCCTGCTCTGTGCGATAAGCCTGCTCAACTGCTGGCTTGACTTCGGTCAGTTCAGGCAGCCGGGTTGGTTTACGCTCTTTCAGGGTAAACAGGAAGATCCCCTGCGTTGTCTGAACTGGGCGGGCCAATTCTCCATCCTTGAGGGTAAATGCTGCGCTGTTGATGGCTGCAACCTTGCCAATACCATCAATGGCTTCACCCATACTGAACAATCCGGTTTCCTTGATGCCCAGATCATTCGTCTTTGCAGCCGCCTCAAGGTCTCCAGTTTTGCGGTTGATATTGTAGGCATCAACCGCTTTTTCATAAGCAAGTTGACGCGCTTTTTCTACGGTCAGGCCTGCTTTGACCTGATCAATAGCGTCAACCAATGATTTCACGCCAGGCGCTGTGTACTCTTCTACTTTAATAAGATGAAAGCCGAATGGGGTTTGCACAACCTCACTTAATTGCCCCGGGCGTAAAGCAAAAACTGCTTGCTCAAATTCTTGAACCATGACACCGCGGCCAAAGGAACCGAGGTCTCCACCCTGAGCAGCGTTGCTTTTGTCATCAGAATGGGTTTTCGCCAGCAGGGCGAAATCAGCACCTTCTTTGAGTTGATTTAATAATTCAGCGGCAAGTTCCCGGCGCTTTTTGACTGTGTCTTCGTCCGCGTCCTCGGGAACACGTAAAAGAATGTGAGCTGCTTTGACCTGCTCTTTGATTTCGAACAAATCAAGATTGCGCCGATAGTAGCGTTCGAGTTCCTCGTCGGTGAAGGCCCCAACTTTATCTTCGTAGCGGGCCGGATCAAACTGCAGGTAGCGTAGCGCGACTTTTTGCGGGATTCTGAATTGTTCGATGTTCTTTTCGAAGAAACTCACCAGACCCTCATC
Source organism: Deltaproteobacteria bacterium (assembly GCA_026193235.1). Classification (GTDB taxonomy): domain Bacteria; phylum Desulfobacterota; class Desulfuromonadia; order Desulfuromonadales; family Geopsychrobacteraceae; genus JAPHSA01. The sequence goes on from JAPHSA010000257.1 coordinate 7,212, forward strand.
GGTTACCTTGACCTTGGATTCAACCAGGGCTGGTGTCAACCAGACATAATTAAGGTTGATCTTGTCGTTTTCTTTGTGGAATGCAGATTGTAATTCTTCATCATTGACGCTGACCCCCTGTTGCAACCGGTCGCGAACTTTCTGCGTCAAAAGCTGCCGTTTTTGTGAGCTCTCAAATTGTTCCGGGCTCATGCGTTGATAATCAAGAACCTGGAGATAGCGCTCACGATTAAATTCTCCATTGAGTTGAAAAGCATCATACTGGGCAATGCTGTCTACGAGTTCCTGTTGACTGACACTCAGGTTAAACCCACTGGCCTGTTGCATCAGGAGAAGTTCCTCCACCAGTTGCTGTAAGGCTTGTTTCGGCAGATTCATCTGTTTTTCCAGCTTGGCGTCAAAGTTTCCCTGATAAATGTTCTGATACAGATTGTAAAGGTTGCTGTAGGTGCTTTGAAATGCCGTGTAGCTGATTTCATCACCGTTGACACGAGCGGCAACGTCTCCCCCTGCTTGATTCGCACCATTATCAGATGGTGCCGTGAGCATGGTGTAACCAATGACGAAACTTAAGATGATCAAGCCGAAGGCAATTTTGATCAGGATCGATTTTTGCTTGGTTCTGACAAAGTCCAGCATTGCAGTGAAACTCCTCAGTTGTAGTTGGTTTATTCGGATTAAAAACAGCCCCGCATGTTAAACCAGCAATTCGCTGGAAAGCAATCATTTTTTGCCAGCTTTAGGCTTGCTTAAAAATGCTTCATTTGCTAGAGTGGCTGAGCTTTTATCCATCATTTGAAGTTAATATTTTAAGCTGGTTACAGCGTTCAGGAACTGTGTATGTTTAATGTCTTTAATGCGATCTGGGGAATGTTTTCCAATGATCTGGCGATCGATCTGGGTACAGCGAACACCCTGGTCTACATGAAGGGCAAGGGGATCGTTGTCAGTGAACCATCAGTGGTGGCAGTCAAAACCGGTGCCGCCGGTCAGCGCAAGGTTCTGGCTGTCGGTAAGGATGCCAAGGAAATGCTTGGCCGTACTCCGGGCAGTATCGTTGCAATCCGGCCGATGAAAGATGGCGTTATCGCCGACTTTGATTATACCGAAGAGATGCTGCGTTATTTTATCCGCAAGGTCCACAATCGCAAAAACCTGATTCGGCCGCGAATTGTTATCTGTGTCCCCTCAGGCATTACCCAGGTTGAAAAACGTGCCGTGCGCGAGTCGGCCGAATCGGCTGGTGCCCGTGAGGTTTACCTGATCGAGGAACCGATGGCGGCTGCGATCGGTGCCGGGTTGCCAATCACTGAAGCCTCTGGAAATATGATCGTTGACATCGGTGGTGGGACCACTGAGGTGGCGGTTATTTCTCTGGCTGGAATAGTTTATTCGCAAAGTGTCCGTATCGGCGGTGACAAACTGGATGAGTCAATTGTTCAGTACATGAAGCGCAAATACAACCTGCTGATAGGTGAACGGACGGCTGAAGCGGTCAAAATTGGTATCGGCAGTGTTTACGCGACCGATGAAGAAGTGCAAACGATGGAAGTCAAGGGACGTGATCTGGTTAGCGGTATTCCGAAAACCTTGGAAATCAATTCAGATGAGATCCGCGAGGCAATGTCCGAAGCGGTTAATACCATCATTGAAGCGGTACGGATTACTCTTGAACGAACTCCGCCGGAGTTGGCAGCAGATATCATCGATAAGGGGATTGTGCTTGCCGGTGGTGGGGCCTATCTGAAAAATATTGATCTGCTGTTGCGTGAGGAGACCGGTTTGCCGGTTGTTGTTGCTGAAGATCCCTTGTCCTGTGTTGTGCTCGGCTCCGGTGCGATTCTCGATCAACTCGATCTGCTGCGGCAGGTTGCAGTATCGTCCTGATCCGGCAACTTGCCAATATTAGATCATTGATACATGGGAGGGTCTTAGGATCCTCCCTCTTTGTTTGTTACAAGTGAATTTCGGCCCCGATTTCTTCGGCGCTGTTGAGGTAGGGGATGCGTGACCTGCTAAAACGTTATCGATTTTTCCTGTTTGCCATCATTCTTCTCCTGGCAACAGTCATTCTCTATTCATACAATCTGCGTCAGAAAACGGCGACTACCTTTTTTGAACGGGCTGTTCTTACCTTTGCCTCACCTTTGCAAACCAGTCTTGATGGCTTAGTTGACAGTTTCAAGGGCGTCTGGGGAAATTATCTTTGGCTGGTCGATGCGCGCCAGCAAAACCTTGTCTTAGCGCAGGAAAATAAGGATTTGCGGACAAAGTTACAGCAGTCTGAGGAAATATCACTGCAAAATGTCAGGTTACGGAGGCTGCTGGCTTTTGTTGATGATCTTGACCGGCCAGCATTGCCTGCGCAGGTAATTGGAGAAGATGCCAGCAACTGGGCACGGACGATTGTTATCGACAAGGGTTCTCGGGCTGGTTTGCTGACCGGTTTTCCCGTGGTCGCCGCTGATGGTGTAGTTGGGCGGATTATAAAAACTGCTCCGAATAGTTCCCGGGTCCTCTTAATCACAGACGCCTCTTCCGCCGTTGCCGCTTTAATTCAACGAACCCGCACGCGCGGTGTTGCACGCGGTCGCGGGAATGACCTGTCTCTTGAATATGCTTTGCGTGATGGAGATATTCAGACTGGTGACTTGCTGGTGACTTCGGGAATGGGCGGGGTTTTTCCCAAGGGGCTGGCCCTGGGTGTGATCACAGTTGTTGAAAAGGACCCCTTCAACTTATTCCAGCAGGTCCAGGCTGAAACAGCGGCTGATTTTTCTCACCTGGAAGAAGTTCTGGTTATTGTTGGGGAGGATAAATGAAACACTTTTCTCTCTACTTTTTGATCGGAATTTTGTTTGTTTTTATCCAGAGCAGTGTTCTGCCCCTGTTCTTTTCTCCCAACCTGCGACCGAATCTTATTCTGATTTTTGTTCTTTACCTCGGATTAAGTGAGAGTACCAATCGAGCGATTATCGCAGGCTTGCTTCTTGGGGCGATTCAGGACAGTTTCTGTGGGCACAGTCTCGGCCTTTATGTTTCGGTTTATCTGATTATTGTTATCTCTACGCGGGTCTTATCAGAACAGATGAATACGGAGAGTTCGGCATTGCTCCTTGTCTTGATTGCCGGGGGAACTATATTGCAAAATCTCCTCGTGGCAGTGTTTTTGTCGATCCTTGCTGATACGGAGCCTGTTCTTCGCATTCTCTTGCCTGCGATCCCTCAGCAGCTGTTGGCTAACCTGTTGTCTTCAGCATTGTTCCTCTTTTTGCTCTTTCGCTTTCAGCGTTTAGTCGGACAGCGTCCCGGCCTGGCGGGACTCATTTATCAGAGTAAATATCATGGGCTTTGATTCTAAATGGATTGAGTTGCCATCTGTCCAACGGCGCTTTATTTTCTATTCTACCGTAGCTATCCTGGTCTTTCTGCTGCTTGCGTTACGCCTCTGGTATCTGCAGGTTGTCAATTACGAAGAGTTGCAGGAACGTTCAGTCCGTAATCGAACCCGGGTTTTATCACTGGAAGCTCCTCGTGGCCCGATATTTGATCGCAATGGACAGCTATTGGTTGATAACCGTCCTTCTTTCCAGATTTCCGTCATGCGGCAGGATGTAGAAGATCGACCTCTCCTGCTTGAACGTTTGGCTATCCTTTTAGATACTGATATTGAAACCTTGGAATCGCGTTGGAACGCCGGGAAAGGCTTTCCCATTTATCGGCCGGTCCCGCTGGCGACTGATGTCAGCTGGGAAACGATGGAAAGGATTCAGGAGCACAGTTTTGAGCTCCCGGGAGTTCTGACGGAAGTCAGGCCGATTCGGGATTATCTTGACCAGGGGTCTTCTGCCCATTTAGTAGGATACCTGGGTGAAATTACCGAGAAAGAGTTGGGGGGGACGAAGTTTACTGAATACCGCGCGGGTGATTTTGTCGGTAAAACTGCGCTGGAAAGGACCTATGAGCCATATTTGCGTGGCAATAAGGGGAAACGTCTGGTTGAGGTTGATGTCCAGGGAAAGCTTCTGCGTCAGTTGCAGGTGGAATCTCCGCGTCCCGGAAATAAGATTTACCTGACTATCGATCGCGAATTGCAGCGGGCCACCGATGAAGTTTTTGGCGATGAGTCCGGGGCGGCTGTGGCCTTGGATGTCAGAACCGGCGAGATTCTCGCAATGGCCAGTCGACCAACATTCAACCCGGCTATGTTTGCCAAAGGAATTGAGGGGCAAGAATGGCGTGATTTGGCACATAATAAACGCCATCCATTACAGAACAAAGTTATTGCCGGTCAGTATCCTCCCGGGTCAACATTTAAAATGGTTGTTGCACTGGCCGCCCTGCGCGAAGGGGTCGTAGGGTTAAAGCGAGTCATTGATTGTGAAGGTGATTTTGTGGTTGGCGGGTCGCGATATCGGTGTTGGAAAAAAGATGGTCATGGCCCAACCGATCTCAAAAAAGCCCTGCGGGAAAGCTGTGATGTCTGGTTTTATCAGGTGGGCCTCGAACTGGGCATCGACAAATTATCCCAGGCGGCAAAAGAATTTGGCTTGGGGGGAGTAATCGGCTATCCCCTCCCGGGGGAGCGTGCTGGGGTGATCCCGTCACAGGAATGGAAACAGAAAAATTACAATAAGCCCTGGTATGCCGGGGAAACTGTCATCGCTTCAATTGGCCAGGGTTTTGTTCTGACTACCCCTATCCAGCTGGCGGTTATGACTGCGGCCTTGGCAAATAAGGGAAAAGTTTTAAAGCCTCAGGTGGTTCAAAAAATTGAAGATTGGGACGGCAACCTGCTGATGCAGTCTGAAACGAAAATCTTGCGACAAATCAACTACTCAGAAAAAGCCTGGAAAGCCGTGGGCGATGCTTTGATTGCGGTTGTCAATGAACCGCGGGGGACAGGCCGAGCGGCACAGATTGAAGATATTCTGGTGGCGGGTAAAACGGGAACTTCTCAGGTTGTCAGACGAAGATCGGACGAAGAGGAAGAGGAAACAAAAGATGGAGAAATCCCTTATCGTTTCCGGCCTCATGCTCTATTTGTTGCTTATGCACCGGCGGATGATCCTGAAATCGCAGTAGCCGTTGTTGTCGAACACGGACAGTCCGGGGGGCGGGCTGCCGGGCCGGTGGCGAAAAAAATTATTCAACGCTATATGGAATTAAAACATCAATCGGAAGAACAGGTGGAATAGGCAATGTTTGATCGGCGGCTGGTGGTTAATTTTGATTGGGTTCTCCTGCTCACTGTCCTTTTGCTTGCGGGACTTGGCATCCTCAATCTTTTCAGTGCGACCGCTTCCTGGCAATCCGGCACACCACTCTATATGAAACAATTGGTCTGGTTGGGTGGAGGGGTGGGCATTGCTCTGACAATTTGCCTGTTTGACTATCGTCACCTGGAATATTTTGCCATCCACATTTATCTCATCAGTGTTGCCATGCTGGTTTTTGTTTTGACCATGGGTAAAACAACGATGGGGGCAACTCGTTGGATTGATCTCGGATTTTTTAATCTGCAGCCGAGTGAAGTTATCAAGATCGCCATCATTCTTCTTTTTGCCAGGATCTTCAGTAAATCAGCCGGCCCTTTTGGCTATGGATTTTTAGAACTTTGGAAGCCTGCACTTTGGCTGATAATTCCTGTTGTTCTGATTCTTCGGCAGCCTGATTTAGGAACCACAATCATGGTTCTTTTTATTGCAGTGACGATGCTGCTCTTTGCCGGTTTAAAGCGCGGAACGGTTGTTATCTTGAGTTTTATCAGCATTTTAACCGCTATTTTGGCCTGGTTTGGATTGCATAATTATCAACGTGCCAGACTCAGAACATTTCTTAATCATGAAGCCGACCCCCTGGGCAGTGGTTATCATATTATTCAATC
>JAPHSA010000008.1 GCA_026193235.1 Deltaproteobacteria bacterium
AGGCACTTGATCAACTCAGCTGCCCTTCGCTCTGGTTTGCCTTCAGTTCCGACTGGCTTTACCCACCACGCCAGACAGAAGAGGTGGTGACAGAGTTGCAACGCCTGAATAAGCCTGTTGATTACCACCTGATCCAGTCAGACTATGGTCACGACTCTTTTCTTGTCGAACCAGAAAAGTTCATTCCCTATCTGAAAAACTTTCTTGAGCAGCTGACCCACTGAGCAGACCAATCCTGATCAGTACGTACTCAGTCTTTATCAAATAAATTCATTTGTTTAAACTTGAATTCTTCCGATTTAAACGGGCGGGGTTGAAAACGGGGGCACTCCAGCATGACAATGCTGACAGACTGCTTGCATTGGCGGATGCAACGACGGCAGAGTTTATTCATTTCTTCGGGTGGATTCTCTTTCATCTTCCTTCCTTGTCGACGTCACATTTTAACGTTTTATCCAAAGCATTCTCAACCCTAATCAACATCCAGCCAGAAAGACCGGACAAAAACTAATTAACGATTAAAAATATTGTCTCCAATCAAAGCTAAATGCTAAATTACTCAATCGATTACAGAATTTCCATCTTTTGACGAGTCGGTGATGCAGCCAGATACTTTTAAAATAACGATTCTTGGTTCAGGTACCAGCACTGGCATCCCGGTTGTCGGTTGTCGTTGCCCCGTCTGCCTATCTCAGCATCCCTGCAACCAGCGCACCCGCTGCAGCGCCCTGCTCAGCTACAACCAATGCAACATTCTTATCGACACCTCAACTGATCTGCGCCAACAAGCTTTGCGTGAAGACATCCGTAATATTGATGCTGTGTTTTATACTCACAGCCATGCTGACCACCTTCACGGGATTGATGATTTGCGCGGTTTTAATCTGCATTCAAAAAAAGCCATCCCATTATACGGCTCGGAACAAACGTTGAATCGCATTAAAACCAGTTTCAGCTATATTTTTGATAAATCAGAGCCTTCGGGCTACATTCCGCACCTGAAACTCTGTCCCATCGATAGAGTGGTTCAGCTGTTCGGGCTCAATATCGAGCCGATCCCGATGGAGCATGGCTGGATGCAGGCCTTTGGCTACCGCTGTGGTCCCTTCGCCTATTTAACCGATTGCAACAGGATACCAGCGAGCTCTATGGCGCTACTCCATAACCTCGAGCTCTTAATCCTTGATGGCCTGCGATTCACTCCGCACAGTACCCATTTCAATATCCCGCAAGCCATTGAAGTAGCTCAACAGATCGGAGCAAAACAGACGCTGCTGACCCACCTCAGTCATGAAGTCGATCACGAAATTCACGATCAAGAGCTGCCAGTCGGAATCAATCTGGCTCATGACGGACAACAGTATAGTTTTTCGGTGCCAAGTCGAGGTCATTCATGAGCAACGAACTGCGCCTGCACGGTCACATTACCGACAACATTGAGTACTATGCGACTGCTGCCGGCTGTCGCACGACACATCAGCATTTTTTCCAGGCACTTGAAAATGATCTGCGCTTCTTCGCCCCAGGCAATGAGCTTATCCTCTCCCCCCGAGGAGTGCGTCAGGCCGGAACGGGGGGCAGCTTCTGTGAATACATGTTCGGTGTTGATCAACCACTATCCGACTTAACCAAGGTTGGCATTCTTAACCGGCTCATGCTGCTCGGAGCGGGCTACAATCCAGCAGGAAATCTGGAAATCTGGGAACAGAATACAATTGAACAGAGCTTTGAAGAAATTTTCTTCAAAGGGCATGCGGTCGATAATTATTTCTTTTTTGTCGATGGCCTCACGGGTGACAACCATCGTGCCCGGCAGGAGGAAATTCTTCGCCACCTGGGCAAAACGCTAAAGCGGATGCCCAATCTTAATCGGCAGGATGACTCTCAATTAGCCGAAACATTACTTTCCCAGCTACCACCTCAATGCACCTTTTATCTGGTGCGACTGTCGCATATCAAAAATCGTCATTTCCAGCAGGAGTTTCAAACGCTGTATTATCAGGATCGGGCTATCTCTGAAAACAGACTGGCCATTCTTGAACAACTGGCCAATAACCTCGGTCTGGATCCCTATCAGCAGGAACGTATCCGGATTGACGTGATGTATCGGCACCGGGACAATTATCGAATTATTGACGACTACAAGAATGTCCTGATTGAGTGTTTTCACCAGAAAGCGATTAACCGTCAGCAGCATGCCCGCTTGACCCGGTTGAAAACACTGGCCCTGCGCAACGAAATACCGGCCGCCCTGCTGACAACTCTGGATGACAAGTTACAGTCTGAAATCGGCAGCATTGCCCACGAACCGGAATACACGGCCATCACCAGAGACATCCTCCAGGATTTACTGCTGCACAAGGGCATCAGCAACCGGGATATGATTCAATTGCTCTTCGCTAAGCAGCATGCGCGCCGCAACCATGACCACAGTTTTGAGCAATTACTGCTGGAATCAGGACAACTCTTTGATGAGCAGATTCGCGATGGGGCGCCACTGTCTTTGTTGGAAGACTTTTCCTATATCATCACCTTTTTCGATCGCTACGACAGCACCTCGACCAATATCAGTCAGATTGCTTTCATGGAGCACTTCCGCCCGACGGATGACCTGCTACGCAGCTTGCTTGACAGCCGCCAGGAGTTTAATAAACTTGTTAAAGGTCTGTTCAATAAATTATTTTTTGATGAAATTATGAACAGTAAATACCTTGGACGCTATGGACGGCACAAAATCATCTGCCTCAAAAAAGGCCTGGAAGAGATTGCCGCCAGTGTCTCTAACATTTCACGGCTGACCGCAGAATTGCGGGTGATTGAGAGCGAGGAGAAGCTCTATATCACCGTTCTCAACGCTGCAAAAGAGCGCATTCGCAGCCGCTATTCACGCTACAATACCAAAGCGGAACAGGACGAACTGCTCAGTGAATTGAACGATGAGCTATTCGTCCGCGGCCTGATTGCTAAACCGATTGAACCGGAACTGTTTTACACTGTCATTCATGACATTAAGAAAGAGGCGCTTTATTTAAGAAACCTGCTGCCGGAAATTATTACCAATAACGATCTTGATCTCCGCAATGATTTTCTCAACAACAGCGGCCTGGATCACTTTTACATTGAAGAGCTCGAACGCGAATATTTTACCCTGAATCAACTTGATCAGAATTATCTACAACAGCTCAGAGCGAAGGCGATATAGTTTCCAAAGGATTTCTCATGGCCAGCCCCGACCTTAAACAGTTGCGTAATTTTGGCATTATCTCACATATTGATGCCGGGAAAACCACTGTGTCAGAACGCATCCTTTTCTATACCGGAGAAATCCATAAAATGGGTGAAGTACATGACGGTATGGCGGTGATGGATTGGATGGATCAGGAGCAGACCCGGGGCATTACCATTACTGCAACAGCAACAAACTGTCATTGGAAAAATTACGCCTTTAACCTGATTGACACCCCCGGCCACATCGATTTCACCATTGAGGTGGAGCGTTCCCTGCGCGCCCTGGATGGTGCCGTAGCAATTTTCAGCGCAGTGGAAGGAGTCCAGCCCCAGAGCGAGTCCGTCTGGCGGCAAGCGGACCGCTACCAAGTTCCACGGATCTGCCTGATCAATAAAATGGACCGCATCGGTGCTGATTATCTGCAAACCCTTGAGGCAATCGCCAACAAACTCTCAGCGCGCCCAATCCTGCTGCAGCTGCCCCTGGGTGAAGAAGAAAACTTCTGTGGCGTCATCGACCTGATTGAGAAAAAAGCCCTGTTGTTTCGTGAGGAAGATCAGGGAAAAACCCTGGTCGAAGGTGAGATCCCTGAGTCTATGCACGAGGCAGTTCAATACCACCGGGAACAGCTGATCGAAGCGGCCGCTGATTATGACGATCAGATTCTCAACGATTTTCTCGACGGCAATCCGATTGAACCTCAACGGATCCTTCCCGCTCTGCGTCAAGGGGTGATTGCCTGTCAAATTCATCCAGTGCTGCTCGGATCCGCACTGAAAAACAAAGGGATTCAACCGCTGCTTGACATGGTCTGCGCCCTCCTCCCCTCACCGCTGGACATTCCCGCATCAATCGCTACGAGGGTTGATAACTCCGCACAGGTTGAAGTCACAACCGATCCAACAGCAGAGCTCTGTGCTCTGGCATTTAAGGTGCTGTCAGATGAGGGGCGCAAACTAACCTATCTTCGCCTTTACTCCGGACAACTCAAACCGGGAGATTCCGTATATAACAGCCGAACCCTGAGTATCGAAAAGGTTGCCCGGCTGTTCCGTATGCATTCTCACAAACGTGAACGCATTGATCTTGCCGTTGCCGGCGACATTGTCACCGCAACCGGGTTAAAAGGCGTCCTGACCGGTGATACAATCAGCTTTTCTGATTTTCCATTGCAATTGGCAGGTCTGGAATATCCCGAACCAGTGGTTTCTTTAGCCGTCGAACCGAAGACCATCGACGACCGGGAAAAACTCCCACCGGCATTGGAAAAACTTCAATGGGAAGACCCCACCTTTCTGGTCAAAGAAGATCCGGAAACCGGTCAGACCCTGCTGACCGGCATGGGTGAGCTGCACCTGGAAGTTGTCGTGCAACGCCTCAAGAGCGATTTTGGTGTTGATGTTCAGACCGGTCGGCCGCAGGTTGTTTATCGGGAAACAATTCTCTGCGCAACCCAACACCATGAACTCTTCGAAAGAGAAATCGAAGGGAAAATTCATCATGGGGAGCTTAAACTCAGGCTTAATCCTGGCGTCAGAAAAAGTGGCGTCCAGCTGGATATCCCCGCTCAGCTATTGGAACCTTGGCCACATGAATCAGCCGAACTCATTCAGCAACAGTTCATGGCGGCATGCCAGTCAGGTCCTGCGGCGGGCTATCCTTTGACTGATATTGAAATCACCCTGACCGAACTACCCTATGAAAGCAACAAAACCAGCGATTTAGGGATTTCCGCAACGATTAACCGGGCTATGAATCAAGCCCTTGGCAACGGCAAATTGACCCTGCTTGAGCCGGTTATGGCGCTTGAACTGATCGCCCCTTCCGACTACACCGGCCGGGTCATGAGCAGCCTCAATCAGAAACGCGGTCAGGTCGAGGGGATTGTTTCGCATCCGGGTCAGGATATCGTCCGTGCCACCGTGCCATTAGTGGAGATGTTCGGCTATATGACAGAACTGCGTAGTGCCACAAAAGGGCAAGGAAGTTTCACCATGGAATTTTCACACTTCGACCAAGCCCCACCAGAAACCTTAAAGAAGTTTGGACTGTTGTAAGCAGCAGAGGAAGTGCTTAAAACCATGCTGAATGACCGGCGTAAAATCCTGACCAGCCTGATCCTGATTGCGCTGTTGGTGGTAACCATCCTACCGCCGCTACGGGCAACTGTTTTTGAAAATCAGTTATTACAGCTGGTTGACCAGTCAGCAACCGAACAGATTGATGAATCTCTGGGGCGTGCCCTTACAACCTTTGCTTTGGCACGGGCCACTAACGGGGTCATCTCGGTCATTCAGGAATCGGAACTGGCCGTTTCTCCTGCCGGTGTCGGTCTGAATCTAGCTCTCGGTCAGGTTCTCGATCCCCTCAATGATATGGTGGAACGCTTTTCCTGGGTGATGCTGGTGGCACTCACCTCCCTCGGCGTGCAACGTTTTCTGATCGAGATCAGTCCCTGGCTGGGGATTGAGCTACTCGGCAGCCTCGCTTTATTGCTATGGCTGGCAGGGCTCTGGCTTGGCCGCTGGTTCCGTGCCGATCTCACTTCCCTGGGCAAGCGGCTGCTATTTCTCGCCATTGTCATCCGTTTTGCCGTTCCGCTGACCGCCGCCCTCAACCAGATGAGCTACGACTATTTCCTTGCCGATCGCTACGCCGTCGCCAGTAGTTCCATCGCCGAAACCAATGCCGAATTGCAGCAGGTCGAAACCATCCCGGATACATCGGACGATGAAAGCTGGTGGCAACAGCTCAGCTCAAAACTCAAGCAGGCCGAACAAGCTATTGATTTTAAACGGGTTCAGAGCTGGCTGAAACAGCGCAGTACCCAGATGATTAGCAGTTTTCTTGACCTGTTGGTGGTATTTCTACTCAACACGGTGATCCTGCCGATTGCATTTCTCTGGGGAATTTTTCGCCTGTTCAAGGCACTGACCGGCGTGCCGTTGCTGCCGAAAGTCGAACAGACTGTGGCAGAGCGGATGGCTGGTTCGAAATCTGAAGAGAAATAGGACCGACTTCAACGCAGGTTGTCGGGTGTAGAGATTATGAAATATGCGGAAAAAACCTGTTTAGCTACCTTTTCTTAAAATTACCCGATCTTCCACATCTGTGCATTGAATACGCACAAAGCTTTGCTAATCTGTAAGCAGATTCATTCTCATCAACATTTGAATTGAAACCCGAACACGCAACAAGCGGCCAAAAATGAGACAGATAATTTTTGCGTTTTTCTTGCTTATACTCACCGCACTGCCTGCCATGGCAGCGCCACAATCTGCCAATAACCTGAAAAACTTTGATCTAGTCTGGCGGACTGTCTATAAGGAGCATTTCGATCCTAACTTTGGTGGTGTTGACTGGAAGGATTTATATCGTATCTATCGCCCCAGAGTTGAACAGGCCAAAAACCTTGCGGAATTTACCCGAATCATCAATGAAATGCTCTTTAAGCTGAAGCTTTCGCACCTGATGGTTTTTTCCGAAAATGACTTAAAAACCTATATTCCCACCCTCTTTGCAGAAGGTAGCGTTGGTATCAACCTGCGCTGGGTGCAAAATCGGGCGATTATTACCAGGATCAAGCGCGGCTCCCCTGCAGATAAAGCAGGGTTGAGACCCGGCTATGTGATTAACCGTATCAATGGCCGCTTGACCAGCGAGTTTCTCACTGAGGTTCAATGGCCACCGCCTTTGAACCAGCAAAACAGAAGCAACCTAACCGCCAGTTATTTAATGGGGCTTCTGGATGGCCCCCCGGGCACTCATGTCAAACTGGGCTATTCGGATGAAACCGATCAGGCACATCAATTAGAGATCATACGCGATCCGCGGGGAGCAGGACAAATCATCAGCCCGGCGATGCCGGCATTTCACATTGAATTTGAGGCGCGACTCCTGCCCAACGATATTGGCTACATCTGGTTCAATCATTTTGCCCCGCCGGTAGATATTTTTTTTGAGCAAGCCTTGCAGGATTTTCAGAATACCCGCGGCCTGATAATTGACCTGCGCGGTAATCCCGGTGGGTATTTCAGTATTATGGATCGTATCGTTGCCCGGTTGGTCGAGACCGAAGTCAATCTGTACCAGCTTCAATTCCGCGACAAGACAATCCAAAGAATGATCAAACCGGCGGAAACTACCTACAAACAGCCGATCGCAATCCTGATCGACGTCACCAGTATGTCGACAAGCGAGCTTTTTTCAGCCTGCATGCAAGCGCTTGGTCGAGCCATAATTATTGGCGAACGCAGCCCGGGTTACCTGTTAGGGGCCAAGTGGATCCGGTTGCAGAACAATCTTTTCTTTATGCATACCAACTTACTTCCACTACCTTTGAGCGGCCGAATTGTTGAAGGAAATGGGATTATCCCGAACATTGAAATCGCTCTAGAACATAATCTGCTACTCAAGGGAAAAGATTCACAACTTGAGGCAGCCAGGGAATATTTTTTGAAAATGCAACAGGACTAGCTATTATGTTTCAGACGGTTGGTATCGTTGAAAGCACGTAAATAACCGGAGCAGCTTCTCATGGATAAAAAACCTGCCATGGTCGAAAAAGTTGGCCGCCCCGATGATGAATAAAACAGAACCCCTTTGAGCAGACCTAAAGTACTTCTCGCTCACCCCAGAGAAAATCCCTAAGTCTATTTGCTCCAGCATGGGAGTGACTCACCCCCAATCTTGAAATCAGGAGCCTTGCAGGAAAAGCAATGATGACAAACTGCCCTGGAAAACCGAACGGCTCTTTCGTTCTCCTTGCCATTGTGCTAAAACCAAAAATTCTCACTCACAAAGGAAGGATAACTGATGACACAGGCTAAAGAGAAAGATCGGGTCACTATTAACTTTATCGGCAAATTAGCCGACGGAACAATTATTGACAGCACCTACGCAGATCCGGAAGAGGATTTGTGCAACGACGACGACTGTTGCCACGAACATGGTCCGATGGAGTTGATCATCGGCGATGGGGATTTTTACACTCCGGTCGAAACCGCATTAGTCGGCATGCAGGTTGGTGAAAAAAAGACCGTCACTATCACTCCTGACGATGGCTTCGGTGATTATGATCCGGAAAACGTCTTCAGTGTGAAGCGCAGTGAGCTTCCTGAAGATATTATCCCTGAAGTCGGCATGGGGCTGGAGGTTACCGGTGAAGACGAGGATCTCTACATGGTCACCATTGTGAAAGTCAGCGACGAAGAGGTCAGCCTCGATTCGAATCACCCATTAGCTGGGGAAGAATTGACCTATGAATTTGACTTGGTTGAAATCCTCTAGTTCTGCCAGAGCATAAAACAAACGGCCCAACCTGTGACCAATGGTTGGGCCGTTCTGCTGTGTTATTCCAGAAATCAACCTTACTCCCGAAAATCTTCCTACGTAAGGCAGAGAAGATCCTTAAAAAGTTATGACCTGATAGCCCTCTTTGATAAAATTGGAAATATAATCTCCAACATAAACGATATTGGCCCCTTTTTCCTCCAGCGCAGGGGTAATCCCCATATCATCAGCGACAAATTTACAATAAGCCGTGTTGTTGTTCTGAAGCAGCTCAAAGGTTTCCGGGTGTTCCAGCATCAACCGCTCACTTTCGCCAAAGACGACAAACTGAACATCATCAACCCAGTGGTATTTTCTCGCATTGGTCCCGTACAGAATCCCAGGCTGTAATTTTTCAAGATCTCCAGAAGCCAGCCAGATGAGAACTTTTGCCATAATTTTATGCTCCTATTGCTGATGGAGGTTCAGTTGCATTGCCGCATACTTTCCCTGCGACCCTAATCATTTTTGTCCTGGTTAAGACCGAAAGAGAAGAGCGTCAATTGCCCCACAGCCGCTTAAGCTTCGCTATGCTTCCTGCCGCTCTTCTGTAAATAGTATTCGTAATCTCCCTCGTAAGCAATCATTTCACCATGATCGATCGCGAAGACTCGGCCAACGAGTGAGCGGAGAAAATGCCGGTCATGACTGACCAACAGCAGCGTCCCGGTAAACCCTTGAAGTGCTGCGAGCAAAACTTCGCGGGACTGAATATCAAGATGGTTGGTCGGTTCATCAAGAATCAGCAGATTCAGTGGGCGCCCCAGCAGGGTCGCCAGTACCAGTCGTGATTTCTCTCCGCCGGAAAGCTTGTCAACCCGCTTATCGACATCATCACCCTGAAACAGGAAGGCCGCGCAAAGATTACGTAGCACACCGATGGTTTGCAGCGGCAAAGCATCCTGAACTGTTTCGAATACGCTCTTTTTGGGGTCCAGAACTTCCATGGAATGCTGACTGAAATATCCGGTGTGCACATTGGCGCCGATGGTCAAATGACCGCTGGTCGGTTCGGTCTGTTCGGCGAGGGTTTTCAGAAAAGTTGACTTGCCAGCACCGTTAACCCCAACCACGGCAACTTTATCGCCCCGACGGACCATCCCTGAGACGCCGGAGAAAACTGGTTTCTCTCCACCGTCAGCCTGCGACCAGACTTTACCCAGATTATCAAGAACGATCACATCGTCACCGCTGCGCGGTGGCTCAGAGAAAGTGAACCTAACCAGCTTCTGCTCCGGTGGCAGCTCGATCCTTTCGATTTTTTCCAGTTTTTTCACCCGCGACTGCACCTGAGCCGCATGTGAAGCACGCGCGGCAAAACGGGCGATAAACTCCTCTTCCTTGGCCAGCATCTCCTGCTGACGGCGGTGACTGGCCAGTAATTGCTCACGGCGAATTTCACGTTCGCGCAGGTAAAAATCATAATTACCAGAGTAACTGGTGATGTTTCCACCGGCCACCTCGACGATACGCGTCACCAGCCGGTTCATAAAATCACGGTCGTGACTGGTCATCACCAGCGCACCCTGATAATCTTCAGCCAGCCAGTTTTCCAACCAGACAATCGATTCCACATCCAGGTGATTGGTCGGTTCGTCAAGCAACAGTACATCCGGGTTAAGGGTCAGAATCCGCGCCAAAGCGATACGCATTTTCCAGCCACCACTAAATGATTCAACCGGGAGATCATAATCATCTGGCCCGATACCGAGACCGGTCAACACGGTCTGAGCCCGGCTCTCCAGATCATAACCGCCGCGATGTTCATACTCCTGCTGAACGTTACCGTAACGTTCCAATAGTGCAGCCATCTCATCATCTGACTGCGGCTCACACATCTGGGCCTCCATCAGCCGAACCTGCTCTCCAAGTTTGACAGTTGCTTCAGAGGCTGCAACCACTTCTTCAAGGGCACTGCGACCCGCCATCTCACCAACATCCTGGGAGAAGTAACCGATCACGGTCTTTTTGCCACAGCTGATATCACCAGCGTCGGCAACTTCCTCGCCGGTGATCAAGCGGAATATTGTCGATTTTCCGGCTCCGTTGGGGCCGACCAGTCCGGTTCGACTGCCGGGCAGGATCTGAAAACTGGCATTTTTAAACAGCACCCGATTGCCATGCTGCTTGCTGATATCGGTCAAATGAATCATCTGCTACCTCGCGTGAAAAAAGTCCCGCTCTGTTAGCATGTGAAAGATACTCGAGCAAGAAAAAACTTTTACCAACGAGAATCGGCAGAATCTCTTTTCGTCGTAGAATAAAACCACTGCGATAGTCTTAAATAAGAGGAAGACAACCAAGCTCCTGTCTAGAATGATATTTTGATAAATTTTAAAATGAATATTTAGTTTTTTTCTTGTACCTCAATCGACTCCTGTGCGCTAATTCTTCCCATGAGAAAAATTGCCACATATCCGGACCAAATCTTAACCAAGAGCAAACGGCCCTATTATGAGCTGATCGATTGGATAGTTAATGCCAAGACCTCTCGACTGCCGTTAACCGAAGAAGCGGCGCAGCTTAACCAGGTCAACATCAATACGATCAAGGGTGTTTATGGCTCCCTGATTCCGCTGAGAATCACGCCACCGATGGAGCAGCTACTGAACTTTACGTTAATTGCGCGCGAAACCCAG
Organism: Deltaproteobacteria bacterium; assembly: GCA_026193235.1. Taxonomy (GTDB): domain Bacteria; phylum Desulfobacterota; class Desulfuromonadia; order Desulfuromonadales; family Geopsychrobacteraceae; genus JAPHSA01. Next base: position 11,200 of record JAPHSA010000008.1, read on the forward strand.
ATCACTCTGGCAGTGATCTCCGAACATATTCGCGAGCGGATCGGGCAAACCTATCCGCATATAGTTAAAGATTTTTGTAATTTTAAAATCTATACCCTCAGTAAAATCCTGAGTAATCACGGATTAATCAAAAACACCAGAATTTCATTGACCTTCAAACAGACCTACCGGGAGGACGAAGAGCTGTTCCTGCATATTCCCAAGATAGTGACCTACAACAGATTTCACAACGAAGAAGGTCTAAACCAGATTCGTAGTCTTATATAAGCAGGAGGCCTGCATGCTAGTCATTGGTGTTGATACCGGCGGAACATTTACTGATTTTATCTGGAAGGATGACGACCAGTGGGGAGAATACAAACTGCTCTCGACTCCTGCCAACCCTGCCGAAGCCGTACTTGAAGGAATTAATCACATTGCCGCCGAGCGTGATTATAGTCTGGTCCATGGCTCAACCGTCGCCACCAACGCGATCCTGGAAAAACGTGGTGCCCTGACGGCTTTGGTCACCAATCAAAATTTTGAAGATGTGATCGAAATTGCCCGCCAGAACCGCGGCCAACTCTACAATTTTTTCTACCGGAAAAACCCGCCACTGATCCCCCGTGAGCTGAGATTTGGCCTGCCTGGACGCGTCAATCAGGCCGGGGAAATTATCGAAGAACTCACAGAAACCGACATCGAAACCCTGCTCGAGCCCTTGACCGCAGCGCAGGTTGAATCGATCGCGGTCTCCTTTCTGTTTTCCTTCAATAACCCGGGGCATGAGCTCAAGGTGCGCAAGGTTCTGTCTCGGCTTGGAATCCCCATCTCACTGTCTCACGAAACACTTGCTGAATTTCGAGAGTTTGAACGCACCTCGACCACAGTCATCAACGCTTATGTTTCGCCGAAAATGCGGCGCTATATCACTTTTCTCAGTGAGCGCATAGGGGATCAACCGTTCCGTATTATGCAATCCAACGGCGGCAGTATTTCTGCCGAAACAGCCATGCGCGAATCAGTCCGCACCATCCTTTCCGGGCCGGCTGGCGGTGCCGTTGGCGCCTTCGAGTTTGGAAAGATGGCCGGGTTCCCACGCTTGATTTCCTTTGACATGGGGGGCACCTCAACCGATGTTGCCCTGATCGACGGGAAACTTCCACTGACCATGGAATCCAGCATTGCTGAATATCCCGTTAAAGTTCCCATGATCGATATCCATACCGTGGGCGCGGGAGGAGGATCAATCGCCAGCATTGATGCCGGTGGCTCACTCAAAGTCGGCCCAGAAAGTGCCGGAGCTGATCCAGGTCCAATCTGTTACGGCAAAGGAAGCGAAATCACCGTCACCGACGCCAACCTGTTTCTCGGACGCCTGATCCCTGATCATTTTCTCGGCGGCAACATGGAACTGGAATTTTCCACCCTGAACAACCATTTTAAAAAGCTTGCCACTAAACTCAACCTGATCACGGAAGAACTGGCAGAGGGGGTCTTGAATGTTGCCAACACCACCATGGAACGTGCGATCAAAGTGATCTCAGTAGAGCGTGGCTTTGATCCGCGCGAATTCACCCTGTTCTCTTTCGGCGGGGCGGGTGGCCTCCACGCCGCCTACCTGGCGCGGGACCTGAATATGACCCAGGTCTTTATTCCCCGTAATCCTGGAATCCTTTCCGCGGCCGGAATGCTGATGTCCGATGTCATCAAGGACTATTCGCAGACCGTCATGCTCAGTGAGGGAGAAATAGTTCAGGAAACCCTGAATCTACACTTTAATCCCCTGGAAAACCGTGGTCGAGAAGACTTGCTGAAGGAGGGGGTTGAGGAAGAGAGAGTCGAACTTGAGCGCTATCTTGACATGCGCTACCAGGGACAATCTTACGAAATCATGGTGCCCTATGGTGCAGATTTTTGTGAACAGTTCCACCAACTCCATGAAAAAACCTACGGATACTGTAATCGCAATAAGGATATTGAGGTGGTCAATGTCCGGCTGAGAGCTTTGGGCAAGCCGGAAAAGCC
>JAPHSA010000023.1 GCA_026193235.1 Deltaproteobacteria bacterium
AATCGTGGAGGGTTGGCGACTGCCCATGAACCAGGTCAACTGGTCGCTTATCCGGTGATCGCATTGAAAAAAAAGGATCTGCGCTGGTTTGCCGATCAGTTTCTCCTGGTGGTTATCCATCTGCTCGCAGATTATGGCATTGAAGGCCGGTTGAAAGCAGGGGAGCCCGGCGTCTGGGTTGATGGTCGCAAGATCTGCAGTTTCGGGATTGCCCTGAAAAAATGGATTTCTTCCCACGGCATTGCGCTTAATATCAATAATTCCCTGGACACGTTTGATATGATTGTTCCTTGCGGTCAACCGCAGGAGGTTGTGACCTCTCTGAGGAGGGAATTGGGTGAAGCTGTTGATCAGGACCTTATCAAAGATCGGTTTGTTACTCATTTTTGCAAGGCCTTCGACTATCATCAAAGTCAGACGGAACTCAATCAATGGCGAGTGAACAGGAGGGTATAAGTTATGCGCTGTCATGAAGTTGATTATCAGATTGTTGGTGACGATATGCAGATGGTTCAGGTGGAGTTGGATCCAGGCGAAACCGTCATTGCTGAGGCTGGTGCCATGACCTATATGGAGCAGGGGATCAGTTTTGAGGCCCGTATGGGCGATGGGTCTGAACCGGAACAAGGGCTTTTCGGGAAACTTCTTGGTGCCGGAAAACGCGCATTGACCGGTGAATCGATTTTTATGACCCATTTTTCCAACCAGGGACGTGGCAAAGAGCATGTCGCTTTTGCGGCACCTTATCCAGGCAAGATTATTGCCCTTGATCTGGCACAAGTGCCGGGCAATGAGATACTCTGTCAGAAGGATGCTTTTCTCTGTGCCGCCTATGGAACCCAGATTGGGATTGCTTTTCAGCGGCGTCTCGGGACCGGTTTCTTCGGTGGGGAAGGCTTTATCCTCCAGCGCTTGCAGGGGGATGGGATGACCTTTATTCACGCCTGTGGAACGATCGTTGAACGCCGGTTGCAGGGTGAAACCCTACGGGTCGATACCGGCTGTCTGGTCGCCTTTGAGCCGAGTGTTGAGTACAGTATTGAACGGGCTGGGAATCTCAAGAGTATGTTCTTTGGCGGAGAAGGGATGTTTCTCGCTACTCTGCGTGGCACCGGCCGGATCTGGCTGCAGAGTTTACCGTTCAGCCGTTTGGCCGATCGGATTATCGCCCATGCTCCGGCTGCCGGGGGCACGCAAAAAGGCGAAGGATCAGTGCTCGGCGGGATTGGTCGGATGCTGGACGGACGCTAACGCAGACAAAGGACAGACAATGGAAAATCTCAAAGGGAAAACTCTGTTTATTACCGGAGCCAGTCGGGGCATTGGCCTGGCGGTGGCCCTCAAAGCGGCGGCCGATGGTGCCAATATCGTTGTTGCGGCGAAAACCACGCAGGCGCAGGACAATCTGCCCGGGACGATTTTTACCGCGGCCGAGATGATTGAGCGGGCCGGTGGAACAGCGCTTCCACTGGCTGTCGATATCCGTGATGAGCAACAGATTGCCAGGGCAGTTGAAACCACCGTTGAAACCTTTGGCGGACTGGATATTCTGGTCAATAATGCCAGTGCGATCTATCTTGCGGGAACCCTGCAAACCCCGGCGAAACGTTTTGATTTGATGAATCAGGTGAATGTCCGGGGCACTTTTCTGGTTTCACAGGCCTGTTTGCCCCATCTGTTAAAGGCCGAGAATCCCCACATCCTGATGTTTTCACCACCACTGAACCTGAAGCCCCGTTGGTTTAAACAGCATACCGCCTATACCATGGCAAAATATGGGATGAGCCTGGCCGCGCTGGGTTTAGCTGCTGAATTCACCGACCAGGGTGTTGCCGTCAATGCCCTCTGGCCGAAAACTGTGATTCAAACTGCCGCCCTGGCGATGCTGGGTGGGCTCGTCCCGCCGGAGCAATGCCGTAAGCCTGAGATTATGGCCGCTGCCGCCTATGCCGTTCTCTGCCGCAGAAGTCGGGATTATTCCGGGCAGTTTCTGATTGATGAGGAGGTTTTACGAGAAGAGGGTGTGACTGATTTCAGCAGCTATGCTGTCGCTCCCGGGAACCCATTATTTCCTGATTTGTTTCTGGATGATTTTTCTCTATGACGAGTTCGTTGTATTTTGTTATGATTAGCTAATTGTTATGATTATGGTTTAAGGAGAAACCCATGGCCACTGATTTTCAAACCGTCGTTAGTTCTATTCGTGACTTGCCACCGATGCCGGCTATTGCCATCAAAGTGTTAGAGTTGCTGGGCAATCCCAATGTCAATTATGACAAGTTGGCTGAGGTCATCTCTGCCGATCCGGCAGTTTCAGCACGCTTGCTGAAAGTTTCCAACTCAGCCTTTTATAGTATGAAGCGGGAAATCAAGACGCTTGATCATGCGATCGCCATTGTCGGTGAACGAACGCTGCGCAGTCTGGTCCTGGCGGCCAGCCTTGAAGGGATGAATAACTCCTACGGACTGCTGGAGAAAATGCTCTGGGAGGATGCAATCGGCTGTGCGATCGGTAGTCGGATCCTGGCGCGTAAATTTAACTCTGCCGATCCGGAAGAGGCTTTTCTTGCAGGTCTGTTCCGTCACCTCGGTAAGATTGTCATGAATTCCAGTGATCCGGATGCCTATCGGGCCCTTGCTGAAACAGCTTATGCCGAAGGTCAGAGCACCTCGGAGCTGGAAGGACGTTTTTTCCCGTACGTTCACGCTGTCGTTGGTGCCGCGGTTTTGGACAAATGGAATTTTAGCCGCTCTCTTGTGATGGCAACCCTGCATCACGAAGATTTGAATATTGATGTTGATGAAGAAGAAGATGGAGAAGCTCTGTTGCGGTTGACAGCTACGGTTGATTTGGCCGGCCATGTCTGTTTGAAGCTCGGCATCGGTCAGCGGGAGCCGAATGACACCTTGGATGTGCATCATTGCCTTGGGGCAAAGGTCTTGAATCTCGAGGAAGATGATGTTCAACAAGCGTTGACGGAAGTTGAAGAAGTCTTTACCCAGAACCGCGACTCTTTCTTCGTTTAGCGGTTTGATTGTTATGCTTTCACAAGGGGCAGCTTGAGTGCTGCCCCTTTTTCTTTATCCGCCGAGTTCAGAGAAGAAGGGCCAAGTGAGCTGATGAGCAAAGAACGTCTGGATAAAATTCTCGTTCAGCGCGGCCTGGTTACTGCGCGGGAACGTGCCAGAGCGTTGATCCTTGCCGGTCAGGTGATTGTCGATGACCATCGGGTCGATAAAGCCGGTACGCAAGTCGCTCTCGATGCCGACATCCGACTCAAAGGTACAGATATCCCGTATGTCTCGCGCGGGGGGCTTAAGCTGGAAAAAGCCCTTGCTGAATTTAAGGTAGATGTTCAAGATCGTGTG
>JAPHSA010000143.1 GCA_026193235.1 Deltaproteobacteria bacterium
ATCCGCGCTGCACGAACAGCCGTTGAGCGTTCTTCTGGAGTCAGTCGGGCAATACTCGCACTGCCGCCACGATGCAGATTTGAGCGGAACTCCCCTTCTTTCCCTTGCCGTTTCATTGCCGCGACAACTTTATCACCGATCACGAGGCAGCGGATATCAGCGCCCTGAGCTTCCTTGATAAACTCCTGAACCAGAATATTTGCATTCAGCCCACGAAATGCTTCAATGACGCTTTCACCCGCTTTTTCCGTCTCCGCCAGAACCACGCCGATACCCTGGGTTCCTTCCAGCAGTTTTATCACCATCGGGGCCCCACCAACCTGGCTGATCAAATCGTTGGTATATTTGGTTGAGTGGGCAAAACCGGTGACCGGCAGACCGATTCCTTTACGTGCCAGCAGCTGCAGGCTGCGCAACTTGTCGCGTGAGCGACTGATAGCCACCGATTCGTTGACGTTGTAAACTCCCATCATCTCAAACTGGCGCGCTACCGCCGTACCATAAAAGGTAATTGAAGCTCCTATCCGCGGGATAATAGCATCAAAGCCAATAAGTTCCTCCCCTTTGTAGTGGATTGTCGGCCGCTGACTGGCAATTGTCATGTAGCAGCGCAGTGGATCGATAACTCTCATCTCATGTCCAAGTTCGTCCCCGGCCTCGATCATGCGGCGGGTCGAATAGAGATTGGGATTTCTCGATAAAATGGCAATTTTCATGCTTTTCTCACTTCCAGCTAAAAGGTTAAGTAGGGCGGCCAAACAGGTATGACTGATCCGGAATGACTATCATACCTCGCAAGGCTGTCCGTCCGAGTAACATCCGAAATTTCATGTTGTCACGATTTGTCAACGTCATCTCCACTGGCCAGACACGTTCGCCGAGCTTGATTGGAGTTTCAATGACATAGCGCATCTCCAGGTGTCCTCCGGAATCTCTGACTTCACGATAATCTTTAATTGGACACTGACAGACAATCTCCAAATCACGTTTTTGCAGGGGATGGACACCAAAACGTACCATATTTTGGCCATTTTCTTCAAAAGGTTCGACAAAAAAGGTGTGTAGCGCAGAGGTTCTGGCCCCAGTATCAATTTTTGCCTTAATTCTGGCAATTTTCAGTTCCGGCAAGGAAAGCCATTCCCGCCAGCCAACAAGCTTTTTATCCATCTGAAACCACCTAATGTTGTAAAAAACAGTAGAAAAATATCCATAATTTATTCATTGCTATATATATCTTTTATTTTCTTTTTTGCACTGTTTTTTTCTCTATCTATAAAAATATTATTTCAAGCTCAGAGCTGGTTATTACTGGGATAGTGATAATTTCTAAAGCGGCAAAGCAAGCTATTAGATTTCGCTTGTTATTTTAAAAAAAGGGGACTATAACCGCCCGCGATCAATGCAACCCTTAAAACGAGTAGCAATATGGAATTCTCACAAGATAGCACAACCTATGCCTTCATTATTATCCCGGTACTGGTTTTTCTGGCCAGAATTCTGGATGTCTCGATCGGCACCCTGCGAATAATTTTTGTTGCCAAAGGCTTGAAAAGCCTTGCTGCGCTACTCGGATTTTTTGAAGCCCTCATCTGGCTCGTCGCTGTGGCACAGGTTATGCAGAATTTGAATTCATGGCAGACCTATATAGCTTTTTCTCTTGGGTTTGCTACAGGAAATTATGTCGGCATTTTTCTGGAGGAAAGGCTTGCGCTGGGAAATCTTCTGATCCGGGTCATAACCCGCCATGAGGCAAACGAACTGGTACAAGTTCTCCGGGACAAGGGCTATGGTGTCACCAGTATTGATGCTCAGGGTGAAACCGGACCAGTCAAAGTTATCTTCAGTGTTGTAAAGCGGAAAAAACTGACGCAGATTATTGCCCTGATCAAAAAATACAACCCGAAAGCCTTCTACACCATTGAAGATATGCGCTACGTCAATGGCGCTTACCTGCCCCCTATACTCAAACGCACCCTGTTCCCTCAGCTTGCCTTCGGAAAAAGAAAATAAGGCCGAGGAAAAAATAGCCAGTGGAAATGTCCGACGGGCTATTCCAATCACAAAAAAAGGGCGGACAATCTATCGACTGTCCGCCCTTTTTCATCACACTTTTCTACCGATATAACGGCTTAGTTGCCAGCCATAATTGCGGCGACATCGGACTGCACATCACCAATCGGTTTGATGTCAAAGTTCTCAACCAGAACCTTGGCCACATTCGCTGACAGGAAGGCAGGAAGTGTTGGCCCCAGGCGGATATGCTTAACACCGAGGAACAGTAATGCCAGCAGCACAATAACCGCCTTCTGCTCATACCAGGCGATATCGTAGGAGATCGGCAGATCATTGATATCGTCAAGGCCGAAGACCTCTTTCAACTGCAGCGCGATGTAAGCCAGGGAATAGGAATCGTTGCACTGGCCGGCATCAAGCACCCTTGGGATACCGTCGATATCACCCAGTTTCAGTTTATTGTAACGAAACTTTGCGCAGCCAGCCGTCAGTATAACAGTATCCTGTGGCAGCTCTTCGGCCACTTCAGTGTAATAGCTACGACTGTTCTGGCGGCCATCGCAACCAGCCATAACCACAAAGCGCTTGATTGCACCAGATTTCACGGCAGCCACAACCTTGTCGGCCAGGGCCATAACTTGCGCATGGGCAAAGCCGCCAACGATTTCACCGGTTTCGATCTCTACAGGTGAAGCACAGGTCTTGGCTTTCTCGATGATAGTCGAGAAGTCCTTGCTGCCACCCTCGGTACGGTCGGCAATGTGTGCAGCACCCGGCCACCCGGCCATTCCGGTTGTGTAAATACGATCTTTATAAGCATCCTGCAGCGGGGTAATACAGTTGGTGGTCATCAGAATCGGACCATTAAAGGATGTAAACTCTTTATCCTGTTTCCACCAGGCATTGCCGTAATTACCAACAAAATGGGCATATTTTTTAAATGCCGGATAGTAGTTAGCTGGCAACATCTCGCTGTGAGTATAAACGTCAACGCCGGTGCCTTCGGTCTGCTTGAGCAGTTCTTCCATATCCTTCAGATCATGACCCGAAATCAGGATGCCAGGATTATTGCGCACACCAAGATTGACCGTGGTAATTTCAGGGTTGCCGTAGGTTGTAGTGTGGGCTTCGTCAAGCAGTGCCATGGCAGTGACCGCTGTTTCACCACATTTCAGAACCAGACCAACCATCTCATCAACACTCAGATCCTGAGTCGTCGATGCCAGAGCAGCTGTCATGAACTGATAAACTTCTGATTTATGATAACCGAGGACAGCAGCATGATCAGTATAGGCAGCCAGGCCCTTGAGTCCGTAAATCAGTAGTTCCCGCAGAGAACGGACATCTTCGTTTGCCTGTGACAAAACCCCAACAGTTGCCGCTTTTGCGGCATACTCAGATTCTGGGCCACTCCAGTTAACGGCATCCTCATCACTGTTAAAACCAATGCTGAGTTGCAGTCCATCACGTCTGGAAATAGTCTCTTTGATCAGCTCGACAAACCGGGCATTGTCAAAGTTTGCATTGGTAATGGTCGCAAACAGAGCCTGGCAGACAAACAAGCCGATTGAGTCATCCAGTTTATTCTGCTTTTTCGCTTCTTCGGCAACAACAGAAAGGCCCTTCAGCGTGAAAACCAACAGATCCTGCAGATTGGCAGTGTCTTCCTGTTTGCCGCAGACACCAGCGATATTACAACCGGTTCCCTTGGCTGCTTCCTGACATTGAAAACAAAACATACTCATCAGCGTTAACTCCTTACGTTAGGGTTTCCGGCCATCAATTCCACCGGAGAAATGCGGGAAGAATTTCTTTATGGACAAAGAAAACCACAAACAGCGAGCGAAAAAATTGACGTAGATCAATTGTGGATAATTATTGTCATATTTTTGTATTATTTGACCTGCGTCAATTTATAATAGCGCATTACTCCCTATACTCAACTCAACAACGAGCTAGGAGAACTTATGACAACCACCCTGAATAAAGATATGACGGTTAAAGATGTGCTGGAACACTGGCCAGAAACCTTGGATGTTTTCATTGCCAACGGCTTTGAACATTTCCACGACGAAAAACAACGCAATGCCGTTGCGGCCTTTTTAAAACTGGACCGGGCAGCAAAGACAAAAAATTACGACCTTGATAATTTTCTTGGACTTCTGCAGGAGAAAATTGACGAGCAACTGAATCTTGTTGATGTCACCATGAAAACAACGCAAAAATCCGGAAGCAGCGTTAATGTGACCGGCCTGCTCCCCTGCCCTGTGCGCCTGCCGCTGTTGGAAGGTTTCGACACTTTTATCAAAAAATATACGGAAGAAACCGGAAACAGCGTCAGTTACAAACTGGAGGCGGCTTCAGTTGGTGCCGACTGGATCGAAACAAATATCCAGGGGATTGAAGATGCAGCAGACCTTCCGGATATTTTTTTATCGGCGGGCTTTGAAACATTCTTCGACCAGAAAACCATCGGGCGCTTCAAAGACCAGGCGGTCTTCACTGATATTACCCAAGACGCCATCAACAAAGATTTTTCTGGAATCAATATCAAAGATCCGAAAAAGGACTATTCAATCATTGCTGCAGTGCCTGCGGTATTTATGGTCAACCATGATGTCCGCGGCGATCTGCCGATTCCGCGGCGTTGGGCTGATCTGCTGCAACCAGAATTTGAGCAGAATGTCGCCCTGCCTGTTGGAGATTTTGATCTCTTCAACGCCATCCTCCTTGCCCTCCATAAAGAACATGGAGACCAAGGCATCGAGAAACTTGGCCGCTGTATGCTCAAATCGATGCATCCCTCACAGATGGTCAAGAATGCCAAGCGGGTCGCAGAAGAAAAACCCTACGTCACGATCATGCCTTATTTTTTCACCAAAATGGCGCGCATGGTTAAAAGCTTGGAAATTGTCTGGCCGGAAGACGGAGCCGTTGTCAGTCCGATTTTCATGCTGACGAAAAAGGCCAGTTTGGACAAGGTCAAGCCGATTGCCGAATTCCTCTCCAGCCAGCCGGTTGGTGAAATTCTTGCGCAAAAGGGATTGTTCCCCTCCCTGCACCCGGACGTTGACAACCAACTGGATTTTGATCATCCATGGAAATGGATCGGCTGGGACTATATTTACCAGAATGACATCGGTGCGTTGATCAAACATACGACCAAAATATTTGAAGCATCAATGAACGCAACATAAAGGGGATTATCATGCGTTTTCTAACGGTCTCCGGACCGCCCTCATCGGGCAAAACATCAGTCATCTTAAGAGTTATTGAAGCCATACAGGCTCGTGAAAAAAAAATCGGGGTGGTGAAATTTGACTGCCTGCTGACAGAAGACGATAAGCTGTACGCAAAAAAAGGTGTGCTGGTCAAAAAAGGCCTCTCCGGAGCTCTCTGTCCTGATCACTATTTTGTCAGCAATATCGAATCCTGTGTCACTTGGGGGCACGAACACAACTGTGAATACCTGATCAGTGAAAGTGCCGGGCTCTGTAACCGCTGTTCCCCTCATATCAATGAAATTACCGCAGTCTGTGTCATCGACAACCTCAGCGGCATCAATACTCCACGGAAAATTGGTCCGATGCTGAAATCAGCGGACATTGTCGTGATTACCAAAGGAGATATTGTTTCCCAGGCTGAACGCGAAGTCTTTGCCTCTCGGGTCAAACAGGTGAATCCCGGCGCCATTATCATGAATGTCAACGGTATTACCGGTCAGGGGGCTTTCGAGCTTACCAGCCTCTTTGAAGAGGCATCGGATATCGAAACTCTCAAAGGCAAAACCTTACGCTTTTCCATGCCGGCGGCACTTTGCTCCTATTGTTTGGGGGAAACCCGTATTGGTGAAGAATATCAAACTGGCAATATTCGTAAGATGGACATTTAACGAAAGACACAAATCATGAAAGATACCTCCCTGTTCCATAAAGCTTTGACGATAAGCCTGGAAGAACATCCCTACATTGAGGATTTTCTCAATTCATTCGGTCTGGATGTCGAGCCGGGTCCGAACAGCTTGCAACAGTATCTGGACAATCTTGATCCGGACAAATTAGAAGATCTGGGCATCAACTACCAGCAACTCTGCCAGAGCCTCAATGATTTCCTGGCTGGCATGCTGACCCTGAAAGAGCCCCTGGACAAGGTCGATTCGTTGACAATCATCGGCGGACGGGACAAGTCCGGCAATGCCGAAAATATTGATCTGGTTCTAAAACCGGGAGAGGTCATCTGTATTGTCGGTCCGACTGGATCCGGGAAAAGTCGCCTTCTGGCGGACATCGAATGGGTAGCTCAGGGCGACACCCCGACCGGACGCAAGATCCTCATCAACAATCAGGTTCCGGACAGTAAATGGCGTTTTTCAACAGAACACAAGTTGGTTGCTCAACTGTCACAGAACATGAACTTCGTAATGGACCTGTCCGCGGAAGAATTTATCCGCATGCACGCGGAAAGCCGACTGGTGACCAATCCTGAGGAAAAAGTTGCACAAATCCTGAAACAGGCCAATCAACTGGCTGGGGAAATGTTTCATCCGGATACACCGGTCACGTCATTGAGTGGTGGACAGTCGAGAGCGCTCATGATTGCCGATATGGCCATCCTCAGTAAATCACCGATTGCTTTGATCGATGAAATTGAAAATGCCGGTATCGACCGTAAAAAAGCTCTGGATTTATTGGTTCAGGAAGAAAAAATTATTCTCATGGCGACCCATGATCCAATACTTGCTTTGATGGGTGATCGCCGGCTGGTGATTAAAAATGGCGGCATCAATAAATTGATTGAATCAAGTGAAGCTGAACGCAAGAATCTTAAATCACTTGAGGAGCTGGACAATAAACTGCTCGCCCTGCGGAATCGTATTCGCTCCGGCGAGACCCTGGAAGAAATATAAGGAGGAATGAAGATGCATGATGGTTGCAACGGACGTTTCGAAAATGGCGCACTGATCGTCGACAAACTGAGGCAGATGGGATTTAGTCAGTTTGCTATGCCCCTACCGGTGAAAATCGCCTGTGATAGCTGTGAGACAGTTTTTACCATGCAAACGATGGAAGGGCGTTGTAACAGTTGTGGAATGGTTTACGGTGTCACCCCATGTCACGCAAATGATCCGGCGAGTGTTCAACCGGCTGGAATTGATTATTAAGCGACGAGTTTTTTACAAACCATAAATGCTGGGCAACTCCGGGGGGAATTGTGCCTATCTGTGAACATCGCCTGACAGGCCAGAAAGATAGTCCCAGAGGGCCGTTTTCAATGAATCATCAAAACTGCTGAACTTTAAACCCACGCTGTGCTTGGTGTGCTCTTGCTCTTTACCCTTTTGAATCCAACAGACCTTACCGTTTAAAATGAATTTGCTTTCACTGCCAAACAGGGAAAACTCAACGGCGACATCCCCCCCGACCCGAGGAAGAGGGTTTGTTGAGGCAATGTCCACACAGGCCCCCTCCATGCTCAGATTGATAAAATTTCCGTGACAATGTTGTTTTTCATAGGTCACTTTTGTCACGACCTGCGACTCAAACTGGTAGCGAAAATTATCCCTGGCCCCAGTCATCATGCCCTGCAAAATGGACAGGAACTGCTCAATACTGCGTTTACTCTCTTCAGATGCCGTTGAACTATTAACCAGAACATTGCGTTCATCGGTCACTTCATCGAGCAGCTTCCGAAAACGGAAAAACCGCTTGAGCAAATCGCTACGATCAAAAGTAAAACCATTGGCCGAAACCAGAACGTTGACGACTGGGACCTGCGCGCCACAGTGTTCACACTGAATCCTTGGTATCTCCGCCAGCAGCGCAGAACTGATATGTTTGTCGCATTCAGGGCATTTCATGATCAGCATGATGATTCTTCAACCTCAGAGTATGATAGATGCTAAATCCATTATAAACAAATAGTTAATATTTGCAAATTAAACTTAACCTGTTTTTTGAAACAGTTAAGTTAAAAAAGGAAAACCCTGTCGACCTCACTCGGCGGCTGTTTTTTTGCCAGGCTCCCAGGATTTCGAACAGTTAATCCCGGGTGATCGGTGTTTCCAATGGCAAAACAGTTTTGGGCAACTGACCCTCAAGCAGGTCTGCTTGATTACAGAGCCCGACAAGCTCAGAAAAATAGAAGATTGATTTCAGACCGATATGATTTTTTAACTACATTAAACATGGGCCTTGATTTCCAATAAATTGCATACCTCTCAGGATTAATGTGGCTCGAAACTGCGAAAAATCGATTATTATTATCATTTATTTTAATTATATGATTTCTCTGATATATACTTGATTTTAAATTTAATTTTTTTTTGTTTCCCATCTCCCAAGGAGCACGATCATGAGCATTTCATCCTTTCATCCTCCGCAACGAACCTTAATGGGTCCTGGCCCTTCGGATGTTAATCCACGAATCCTCGAAGCCATGTCACGCCCGACCATCGGCCACCTCGATCCGGAATTTATTCGCATGATGGACGAAATGAAAGAGTTACTCCAATACGCGTTTCAGACCAAAAATAAAATGACGATGCCTGTCTCTGCGCCCGGTTCGGCGGGGATGGAGTGCTGTTTTGTCAATCTGGTCGAACCCGGTGACAAGGTCATCGTCTGCCAGAATGGGGTGTTTGGCGGAAGAATGAAAGAAAACGTCACCCGCAGTGGAGGAGTCGTTATCCCCGTCGATGATGAGTGGGGCAAAGCCGTTGATCCGGTAAAACTGGAAGAGACGTTAAAAAGCAATCCGGACGTGAAGTTGGTGGCCTTTGTTCATGCGGAAACCTCAACCGGTGCGCTCTCTGATGCTAAAACCCTGGTTGAACTGGCCCACAAGTACAACTGTTTAACTATTGTTGACGCTGTAACCTCGCTCGGTGGCGTGCCGGTTCTGGTCGATGAATGGGGCATTGATGCAATCTATTCCGGGTCACAAAAATGTCTCTCCTGCACACCGGGCTTGTCACCGGTCAGCTTTAATGACGCCGCTCTGGAGAAGATTTCCCAGCGCAAACATCCGGTTCAAAGCTGGTTTCTTGATCTGAATCTGGTTATGGGTTATTGGGGCGAAGGAGCCAAACGCGCCTATCATCATACTGCACCGATCAACGCCCTCTACGCTCTTCACGAAGCCCTGGTGATCCTCCAGGAAGAAGGGCTTGAAACCGCATGGAAGAGACACCAATTAAATCATCTGGCCTTACGGGCCGGGGTTGCAGCACTGGGGCTGGAATTCATTGCCAAAGAAGATGAACGCTTACCTCAACTCAACACGGTAACCATTCCACAGGGCATTGATGATGCGACGGTACGCAACCGGCTCTTACAAGACTATAATCTGGAGATAGGTGCAGGATTGGGGGCCTTAGCGGGAAAAACCTGGCGCATCGGGCTGATGGGTCATGCCAGCAACAAGACAAATGTCCTGTTCTGTCTGGGGGCCCTGGAGGCTATTCTTACAGACATGGGAGCGGACATAAAAAGCGGTGTAGCCGTCAAGGCTGCAAGCTCTGCTTACGCATAACAGGCGTTAACAGCCGAGCGGAAAGAACCAAAACAAAAAGGCGGCATATACCATCTCTGCCGCCTTTTCTTTTACTACAGAATGCGTTTAGCTGCGAATTAAACTTCTGCTTCGGCAGTAACAACAACCTTAAGTTCAGCCACAACGCCAGCATCGAGCTTAACCGGAACGACATGCTCTCCGAGCGACTTGATTGGCTCACTAAGCTGAATCTTTTTCCGATCGATTTCAATCCCGGCCGCCTGAAGTTTTGCTTCCAGATCCATGGACGTCACCGAACCGAACAGCTTACCCTCTTCACTGGCCCGCTGAGAGAACTCACAGGTCACTCTTTCAATTCGGGCCTTGACCCCTTCAGCATCCTTTGTCACTTTTTCCAGTTTTCTGGATAATTGACGTTTCTGGTGCTCAAGTTCCTTGACGTTACGTGCATCAGCAACGCTCGCCAGGCCTTGGGGAACCAGATAGTTTCTGGCATAACCGGCTTTAACAGCCACGACATCGCCAATGGTTCCGAGTCCGTCAACATTTTCGTTCAAAATAACGTTAGTATTCATCTATCTCCTCCGTATCGGATCGAGTTTTAAATTTTCTTTTGCCGGGGCCGGCGAAAATCGATCCACAGATCAAAAACGCCGACACTGGTCACAATGATTGGTAAGGGGTTAAGCACGAGCAGGAGCAGGTAAATTAACCCTTTAACCAGCGGGGGATAAGCCTTTCGTTGCAAAAAGCTGTTAACGACAGCCATCCCCTGTAAAAAATAAAGCGGCAGTAAAACCATCAATAAACTTCGTCCGGACAGCGCAACTGGATCAAATGGAACGAACAGTGAAAAACCGGCAACAATCAGAAACCAAATAAGACCCGCTGGCAATCGCCATTGCGCAAAAGAGGTTCCAGAAATCTGATACCAATTTTTCTTTAAGCGCTGTAACACTAACAAACAAAGTGACTGAACGGATAAAACAGCAGCCAGATATAACCCATAAAAACTACTACCAATAAACTCAGCCAGCTTATCGGTAATTTTCTGCATCTCCAGCAGTTGTGATTCAGTGAATCCAGAATCACGGTAAATCTGCATCGCCTGATCAACCTCTGCTTGAATAATTTGATTAATCAATGCCTGAAGGTCTGTTCCAGTGACAACAACAGCAACCAGAACCATCAGCGCTGTCGCAATGGCAGAGCCCAAAGTTGCGTATAATACTGCTCGATCCCAGGGTAGTTTCTGCCGTAAACATAAGGGCAGCAACAACGAACCAATTCCGAACATTCCCAGGTACGCAACCAATGTATAGGTTGTTGCCAGTTGCAATAACAGCAGGCTGGTGACAGCAACAACAATGATTCCGGTTCGCAGGCCGAATCGCATGCTCAGGTAGGCGGCAGCCATAGGAGTCAGTAAATTGAGAAATGCTCCAGATGGGCCGATCCAACCGATCCCTAGCAAGCACAGCAGAGTCACCCCGATTCCCGCTGCAGTAAAAAGTGCTACTTGCCCTTTCATTTATAGACTGAAATACCGCGACTTAAAGGGAGTGAGACGCAGTATAAGGCAACAGGGCAACCTGCCGAGCATTTTTGATAGCTTCGGCGATTTGGCGCTGATGACTCGCACAGGTCCCAGAAATCCTTCGCGGAACAATCTTGCCACTCTCGGTCAGATAATAACGCAGGTTATCAACATCTTTATAATCGATCTTTTGTCGTTTATCTGCACAATAGCGGCAAATTTTACGTCGGCCGAAACGACGACGGGGTGCAGATGAGGATGGACGACTGGAATTTTCGTATGCCATGGATAAATCTCCTAATTGACTATGTGTTTACTCTTCTTCTTCTGTAGAGACTTCTTCCTCAACAGCAGGTGCCACTTCAGCTACAGCTTCGATCGCCGGGAATTCACCATCAAAGCGTACGGTCAAGAAACGTAAAATTTTCTCGTCCAGCCGCAGGCGGCGCTCGAACTCAGCAATAACTTGTGGTTCAGCTTGAAAAAGAGTCTGCACATAGCAACCACGTACAACTTTCTTGATCGGGTAAGCCAGCTTCTTGACTCCCCAGTTGTCCAGTTTGTGAATCTCAGCCGCTTGATCGGTGAGCACCCCCTGGAACTTCTCCACCATGGCAGTCAGTTCATCGCCGACGACATCTGGATGGATAATGTAGAGTGATTCGTAATTTCTCATCAATGGATCTCCTCTAGGATTAACAGCCCCGGGCTAGCCGGAACAAGGATATACCCGGGTCCCCATGGATCCAGGCGAAACAATAGCTTTTAGCATAGTCTCCTGTTTGGTTCAAGGGTTTTTGGTAGAACTGAGTTTTTTCTATTCGCTCTGGCTATGTGGTCAAATCCTTGGGGAAAAGGCAAAGCACCTGTTAGCTGAACATGCTGCTGTGGAATAGAATTTTTTGATATTAGTTATATACTTAAACCTATGATTAAGACCTTCCCCGAAAAAAAAACCGACCAGGCTCCTGTCGGTGTCATTACAGAGGTTCATGGCCCCGTAGTAATCGTCAGCTGCGCTGTGCTTCCAGCCATGCATCAAGCCCTGTACGCCAACCTGGACCATGACACTTATCTGTTTGAAGTTTTGCAACATCTCGATGAGAACCGCCTCCGTGCTATTACCTTGCATCGTAGTGCTGGTCTGCACCGTGGCATGAAAGTTTATGACAGTGGGGCCCCACTACACGTTCCCGTAACCCCAGACTGCCTGGGGCGCCTACTGAATATTTTTGGTGAACCATTAGACAATGGCGCACCACTAACACCCCAGAGTTTTCACAATATCCATAGTCAACAGGTGCCAATTTATCAGACAGTAGGGGCCAGTGAAGTCCTGGAAACAGGAATCAAAGTTATCGACCTGCTCTGCTCTTTTCTAAAGGGGGGCAAAACGGGTCTGTTTGGTGGTGCCGGTGTGGGTAAAACCGTACTGATTATGGAATTCATGCATGCGGTCGCCACATTACATAAGGGAGTGTCGGTATTTGCCGGGGTTGGCGAACGTATTCGTGAGGGACATGAACTATGGCACGAGATCCTCAAGGCAGGGGTCATGCCCCAGACACTGATGATATTTGGCCAGATGGATGAGTCCCCAGGAGTTCGCTTCCGCATCGGACTCTCTGCCCTGACCTATGCCGAGTACTTGCGTGATACCCTAGAAAAAGAAGTATTGTTTGTTATTGACAACATCTTCCGCTTCGTCCAAGCAGGCAGTGAAGTCTCCAGTCTACTGGGACGCATGCCAGCCACCGTAGGTTATCAGCCTACTCTCCCGACCGAGGTCGCGGAAATGCAGGACAGAATCATGTCGACCCAGCAGGGCGCAATCACATCAGTACAGGCCGTCTATGTCCCTGCAGATGATATGACAGATCCTGCTGTCAGCACCATTCTGAACCACCTGGACACCACCGTCATCCTGTCACGTGCCCAAGCTGGCAAGGGGATATATCCCGCAGTAGACCCACTGCAATCGAGCAGTAAGTTGATGGATCGGCATACCCTGGGAGCACGCCATTACAGTGTTGCAGAGGGGGTGCGGGAGCACCTGGCACGCTATCACGAATTGGAAGATATCATTACCATGCTGGGCGTTGAGGAATTGTCACCCAAAGACCGAAAAATTGTCATGCGGGCACGAAAACTACAACGTTATCTGACCCAGCCGTTCTGGGCGACAGCTTCCCACACCGGCATCCAAGGAGCTTCAGTGCCGTTGGAACATACCCTGTCCGACTGCGAAGCCTTCCTGCTGGGGCACCACGACAAAACACCAGAGGATCGCTGTTACATGCGCGGTGCCATGGAAGATGTTACGCCATGAAGTCCTTTACCCTGAAACTCCAGGATGCATCTCATGCTGAGGAAATCGCTCAAGTCAATTCCTTTGTTGGCGAAGATGCCTCCGGAAACTTTGGTATTCTAGCTGACCACGCACGTTTTATGACTTCGTTAGTTGTTGGGTTGGCACGATTCCGCACCGGCAATAAAAACTGGCAATATTTAGCTCTACCGGGAGCTGTGTTGTATTTCTGTAACAATGTACTGACTTTGAGCACACGTCATTATCTCATTGATGATGACTATATGCATATTAGTCAGGCCTTGCAGCAGGAATTAGTTGAGGAGGAAAAAAAACTGCTAACCATAAAAGAAAGTCTTTACCACATGGAAGAAGAAGTTCTTAAACACCTGTGGGAAATGAGCCGCGAAAGAGCAGGATGGCTGCCATGAGGACGCAGAATGATTTGGAAAAGCAGGCAGAGCGCCAGGCACAACGGATGAAGAAAGCCGAGAGTGAGCGCCCCACCCTGCTCGGACAAACGGTCTATATCGGCACTCTTGGTCTGCTGTTTGTCTTGCCAATGATTGGCGGTGCCTATCTTGGCCGCTGGTTGGACGGGCTGTTTACTGGATATTCAATCCGCTGGACAATGAGCCTGATTTTTGTCGGGGTGATGATTGGAGCAATAAACGTGTATCTTTTCATAAAAGATTAACGCCATGAATGAAGAGACTTTATTGGTCAAATTGGGACCGCTAATGATCACTTCGACCGTGGTGACCACCTGGGTGATCATGGGTCTTATCTGGATCTGTTCCTGGCTGATCACCCGCAAGTTGCGAATTGATCCCGGACCGCTACAGTCAGCAACTGAAGGGATTGTCTCCAGCATTGAAGCTGCAGTCGCTGCAGTCGACGCTCAACATGCACAAAAGATCATGCCGTTCATCGGCAGCCTGTGGATTTTTCTGGTCATTGCCAACCTCAGCAGCTTAATTCCAGGAATCCATGCCCCCACACGAGACCTGTCCGCAACCTCAGCACTCGCCATAGTCGTATTTTTCTCAACTCACTGGTTTGGTATCCGCATCCAGGGACTGAAGGAATATTTACGTCATTTCCTCTCTCCCAGTCCAATCCTGTTACCGTTTAATCTCATCAGCGAAATCACCCGTACAGTTGCATTGGCAGTACGGTTATTTGGCAACATGATGAGCCTGGAGATGGCAGCCTTATTGATCCTCCTCGTAGCAGGTTTTCTGGCTCCCATCCCAATTATGATGCTCCATATTGTCGAGGCTCTGGTGCAGGCCTATATCTTCGGCATGCTGGCACTGATCTACGTTGCTGGCGGAATACAATCCCATAAACTGCGCGAAAAGAAACAAGGAGACTCCCATGCCTGATCTATCAATTTTCGTTCTGGCTTCTACGGTGGCGGCAGTCCTCGGTATCGCATTTGGTGCTATGGCACCCGCCATCGCCATGGGCTGGTCAATCAGTCGATCAATGGATGCTCTCGCCCGCCAACCCGAAGCGGAGCATTCCATCATGCGTACCTTGTTTATTGGCCTGGCCATGATCGAATCCCTGGCCATTTATGTTCTGGTTATTGTCCTCATCGTGCTATTTCGCAATCCGCTGCTGGAATATCTCGTTCAGTAGAGCGGGCTGAAAAGCGCATGATGACAGACAGCACAAAGGAATAATATTTTGGAACTGAATTGGTCCACTTTCCTGCTTGAGATCATCAACTTTCTGGCTTTGATCTGGATTCTGAAACACTTCCTCTACAAGCCAGTATTGGATGTGATCGCCCGGCGCCGTGCCGGCATTGAAGATCTCCTTGCCAAGGCTCAGCATCTTCATGATGAGGCAGATACGTTAAAAGCGGAATATGAAAACCGGCTGATTGATTGGGAGCAAGAACGTCAGCAGGCCAGAGAAAATCTGGGTCAAGAGCTTAATGAAGAACGTGCTCGTCAGATGGAAACACTGCAAACGTTATTGGCACAGGAGCGGGAAAAAGTTCAGGCTGCGGAATCGCGCCAGCGTGCCAAGTCTGCTCGTGCAATTGAGTCCAAAGCATTGCAACAGAGCGCACAATTTGCCACCCACTTATTGACTCAAGCGGTTGGACCAGAATTAGAAGAGCGCCTGTTTGATTTGCTGGTTAGTAACCTTTCCAATCTCTCAGCCGATAAAGTGACGGTCCTCAGTCGCCAATGGGGGAAACTACCGGAGGGGATCACAATTGCCAGTGCCTATCCATTAACTGATGAACGGAAGAATAAACTGGAAAAAACCCTCGCAGGCTTGTCGGGTCGTTATTTTTCAATCCAGTATAAACAAGACCCCAGCCTTTTAGCAGGTCTGAATGTCACTATTGGTGACTGGGTTCTACACGCAAATATCCGCGATGAGCTCAAGGGTTTCACAGAGTTTGCTTATGCAGCTGACTAATCTAGAATCGAACGGACCGCTGATACGGCAGGCGGCATGGCTTAAGAACTACCATCCAGGGCTACGGATAAACGAGCGGGGGAGTGTCCTTTCTGTCGGCGATGGAATCACCTGGGTGACTGGACTACCCTCTGCATCCATAGATGATATTCTTGCTTTCGAAGATGGCAGTCAAGCCATTGTTTTTGACCTGACTGAAAATCGCATAGGCGCGATATTGCTCCATGAAACCGCTGCCCTGACTGCTGGCATTCCGGCCCATCTCACCGGTCACCGGTTAAGCATCCCGGTGAGTGATGCACTGCTTGGACGCGTCATTGATCCACTGGGAATACCGCTCGATGGTGAGGATGCGCCCCCTCACACTGTCTGGCAACATCTCGAAGCGTCTTCTCCTCCAATCACTTCGCGCGACTTCGTCCATACGCCGCTTTACACGGGAAGCAAAATCATCGACACATTGGTCCCCATCGGCAAAGGACAAAGGCAACTGCTCATCGGCGATGACGGGCTTGGTCGAAGTGCTCTGGCGCTCGATACAGTCATTAACCAACGCGGAAAAAATATTCTTTGTATCTACGTGCTGATCGGTCAAAA
>JAPHSA010000305.1 GCA_026193235.1 Deltaproteobacteria bacterium
AATTGCGGCCAGAGGGACGCGAAATTGTTCGGCGATGATTGAGAGGTTATCACCGGGTTGAACGATGTAGATCCGCTCCTGCCTCTGCTGGCTCCATTCCTTGTGAACTTCCAGGAAACGTTGCTGAAACCCGGGGGGCGTGCTTTCAGGAAGGGCTAAAGTGTAAGTCCCCGCCGCCAGATAATGTCCACGCAACTCCGGGTTCAAATCCTTGATCCGCTTGAAATCAGTCTGTGCCGCCTGCGCCACCACGCTCAGGCTGGTCTCCTCATAGCTGGTCAATTCGGTGCTGCTAAACCTGTCAGGCGGATAATAATCTTCCTCCTTCAAGTGAAAGCCGTAACGCTCCGGTTGGGTCAGAATCAGTTTGGCTGAAAGGATTCTGAACAGGTAACGCTGAGTTTCCAACGGTAGGTAGAGACGGTAGAAGTTGCTGATACCTTGAGCCAGAATTTCCGCCTGTAGACCCTCTTCCCCCATATTGAACGCCGCTGCCGTCAGGCTCCAGGAACCAAATTTCTCGTGAAGTTCGGAAAAATAAGCGGCCGCAGCCTTGGTCGAAGCGGTCAGGCTGCGGCGCTGGTCAATGCCCTCATTGACGGTCAAGCCATAACGCCGGCCGGTTTCCGGTAAAAATTGCCAGAAGCCGATAGCCCCCCTGGGCGAGCCAACATGTGGTCGCAAGGCACTCTCGGCCAAAGCAATATACTTCAGGTCATCGGGCAGCCCGGATTGGGAAAGCATAGCTTCAATAACCGGTAAATAGCGGGTCGACCGCTTCAGCCACAGAACGGCCTGGTCCCGATCCCAGAGCGACAGCAGAAACTCTTTTTCCATCCGCTCCCGCACGTCAGGATCTTCCAGCGGAACCGCCTCACCGCAAAATGTCAGAGTCTGTTCCAGGCGGAGACTTTCCAGCAATGGCGGGATTGTCCTTCCCCTGTCTGCAGCAAGCACGGGGCTGAGGATGAAAAGACCAGCCATCAACCAACCTGCGATCCATAAACGAAAGAACATAATTCTCCTAAAACCGGCAAAAACAATATGGAGGTTGCCGTCCCTGCCACCTGATTTTGCTCTGTTATTCCTCGTATACCAGCACCCGAATCAGACCGATGGTCGACCCTTCTTCATTGGTGGTACTATCGCTGACGGAAATAACCTTCCTAATCGCATTGTCGGCAATAAACTGATTCACCCGTTCATCCAGTTCATTCAGCTCATTTCGTGCTCGAAACAGCTCCAAAGGTTCACCAAAGGTTTTCACTTTGATCATGTCGTCCTCCTCTTAAAGGTTGCTTGACTGTCTATGACAGTATAGATCTTTTCAGGGCATTTATTGATCAGAAGGGTAATTTTTACCTGTGGAAAAATCCAGGGCATAAAAAAGGACAGGCTTTTGCTGGACCTGTCCTCTCTTTCATTGTTCCAGCAGACAATACCCTTACCCGCAGCACTTCTTGTACTTTTTTCCACTACCACAGCTACAGGGATCATTGCGGCCGATTTTGGTGACGCTGAGCGGCTGCGCCTTGACCATCTTCCCTTCGGTAAACAGCCATTTCTTTCGCTTACGCTTGAACTGGCCACGCTCATGGTGGCTGCGGGTCCCATCCTTGTTGCGAAAGCGGGCGATAAACTCGACCTCACCCTTTTCGTCATCCGGTCCGCCATCGGTCGTTCCGAGAATTTCAAGACCGTGCCATTCGGAATTTTCCGCCCAGGTCTTGGTGGCCTTATGATCGTATCCCTCACGGAAATCGGGATGGGTGCTGTTGTAAAGGAAATCGACATCGACCTTTACGTGAGCCGAATAACGCGCCCGCATCAATTGTTCGGCAGTTTCGGCCTTTTTTTTCCCGGTGATGATCGGTTCGCAGCAGGCGGCGTAGTCGTTGCCGCTGCCACAGGGACAGTTGTTCATGGTGATTCTCCTTCATTGATCGGATGCTAAAGTCTGCCGAAGTCTATTCATCCGGGAGCGGGGTGTCAAGACCGCTTTGCACTACGGTCCGTGCACGCGCCCAGTAGTTATCTCATCTCATGAGGTAGCAGGATGGCTGTCAGGCTCTCGAAGGTTCAACGAACAAGGAGACAAGTACTATCAACTGGTCCCGACGACTTTTGAACCAGCTTTTCCATCCTGGCGTTAAAAATGCCTTTGCGCTAACCCCTTTGTGGCCACAAAAAAGAAACCGGAGAAAACACTTTCATTCACGAAAGGTCAACCCCGGTTTAAGCCCCATATGTTGCATTATCTAGTTATAGACGATACTCATGATCTCGCTGACATCCTGTGCCAACTGCTGGCTGGGGGTGACCACCACATCCTTGCCATCGATACTTGTCTTGTAGCGCGGAGCATCTTGGCAGTTCTGGTAGGCATTGCGCAATTTTTCATTGATCTTCTGCATCTGGATCTGGTCGATCCCATTTTCTCGAGCCGAAGCCACAAAACTGTGCACCTGGTCATCGAGCTTTGCCATACCGAATTTCTTCGGCGGCTTACCGATAAAAACGAAGGCGTGGCCGTTAGCGGGGATGACCTCAAGGGGGTCGGACACCTGGCCAACCAGCTCCTTGAGCGAACTCTCTATGGCACGAATCTGTTTCGCGGCCGGGTTGTCCGGTGCAAGGTCCGGATAGTTCACCTTCTTACTGAAAAGTCCCATTCCTATGCTCCTTTCATCACGGGCGGGGCGATTGCATCAAATAAATTGACCGGTACCTGTTAGAATCCTAACAGGACGTCCAGAGATTGCAACGATGGTCTTCCAGTGACAGTGGGAAATTCAGGGCCACCTTGGTCAAATCTGCGCCCGCGCAATTGATTAGATTGAAACATAATAGCTTCTAAGCATTCGAAACCTGACCTGCCGGCGGTGCTTTATTGAACATCATGGGGTATAACAGATGAAAATAGCCATAATTGGTGGTGGGGCGGCCGGTTTCTTTGCGGCTATCGCAGCAAAGGAAAATCATCCTGATGCCAGTGTTGTCATTTTTGAAAAATCTCATAACATTTTGTCCAAGGTCAAAATTTCCGGTGGAGGTCGCTGTAACCTCACCAATAGTTGTTCAAACATAATAGATCTGGCAGCAGCCTACCCCAGAGGGGGAAACGCGTTGAAAAGAGCGTTTCGAATCTTCGATAACATGAGTACGATGCGATGGTTCGAATCCCGGGGCGTTCCTTTGGTCATCCAGGATGATCATTGTGTTTTTCCACTCTCGCAAAATTCACAGAGCATCATCGATTGTTTTCTGGCGCACACAACAAAATTAGGCATTAAAATCGAGCTGGAAGCAGGCGTAAAATCGATTAAAAAAGTTTCTGACCAACTTGAGTTGGGCTTTGTTGGTGGCAAAAGGCCAAGCCGAACTTTTGACAAGGTCATCGTAGCCACCGGCGGCACTCCCAAAAGAGATGGCTTGGTTTGGCTGGAAAAATTAGGCCACAAAATCGAAGAGCCTGTCCCCTCTTTATTTACCTTCAAAATGCCCGATGAACCGGTTGCCGAACTGATGGGGATCGTCGTGGAAAACAGCCTGGTGAGCATTCAGGGAACCAAGCTTAAAGCTGCGGGGCCGTTGCTGATCACCCATTGGGGCATGAGTGGGCCGGCGATCTTAACCTTGTCGGCGCTCGGTGCGCGGCTATTAAGTGAAAAAAACTACAACTTCAATATTCAGGTCAACTGGACCAGTCTGCGCAATCAAGAAGTGGTCGTTGCCCAGTTGCAGAGGATTGTCGCGAAACATCCGAAAAAGCAGCTCTCTAACCACAGGCCCTTCCTGTTACCCGAACGCTTATGGCTCTATCTGTTGCAGAAGAGTAAACTTCCGGCCAGTAAAGAATGGAGCGAACTCGGCAAGTCCGGCATGAACAAGCTGGTCAACATACTGACGAACGATACCTATGCGGTCAAAGGGCGAACCAGGTTCCGGGAAGAGTTTGTCACCTGTGGCGGGGTGAGTCTGGAAAGTATCGACTTCAATACGATGCAGAGCAAGCTGTGTAAAAATCTCTATTTTGCCGGAGAAGTCATGGACATTGACGGCATTACCGGTGGCTATAATTTCCAGGCCGCCTGGACCACGGCATTTATTGCAGCG
The DNA here is from genome assembly GCA_026193235.1 of Deltaproteobacteria bacterium. Classification (GTDB taxonomy): domain Bacteria; phylum Desulfobacterota; class Desulfuromonadia; order Desulfuromonadales; family Geopsychrobacteraceae; genus JAPHSA01. The sequence goes on from JAPHSA010000305.1 coordinate 4,117, forward strand.
AAACTCAATTGATCTTACACATCTCTACGCGATTGACAGTCGGGTCGCAATCGGCTACTGTCCCGCCAATAAGTCCCTGTTTGCCTGTCTTTTTTCACCCCAGGGCAGCGCCCCAGCCAGACCGATCCGGTACCTTCGAATCGTTTTATATAAGGATTAACAAACTATGTCATTTGACTCCCTTGGCCTGCGCGCCGAATTGCTGAGCGCGATTGCCACGCAGGGCTACGTCACCCCGACCCCGATCCAGACCCAGGCGATCCCGGTTATTCTCACAGGAGGGGACCTGCTGGCGGGTGCTCAGACCGGCACCGGCAAGACGGCAGCCTTTGCCCTGCCGATCGTGCAGATGCTGAGTGAAACCACCCCGAAGAACAAGCGCCGTCGCCCGCGCGCGCTGGTTCTGGTGCCGACTCGCGAGTTGGCGGCCCAGGTCAGCGAACAGCTGCAGAATTACGGCCGCCGCCTGTCCTTGCGCTCAACCATGATCTACGGTGGGGTGAATATCCAGGCGCAGATCGAACGGCTGAAGCGCGGCATCGACATGGTCGTGGCAACACCGGGACGACTGCTCGATCATGC
>JAPHSA010000164.1 GCA_026193235.1 Deltaproteobacteria bacterium
CAGGAGCAGATCAAACAACGCATAAAACAATTGGCTCAAGAACGCGATGCTCTACTGATGGCGCATAATTATCAACGTGATGAAGTCCAGGAAATCGCCGACATTACTGGAGATTCTCTGGCTTTATCGATTGCGGCGGCAAAGACCGATAAAAAGGTCATTGTTTTCTGTGGGGTACATTTTATGGCTGAGTCTGCAGCTATTCTAGCGCCGGAGAAAACCGTGCTGCTGCCACGTGCGGACGCCGGTTGTCCGATGGCCGATATGATCACCGATGAGCAGTTGCGCAACTTCAAGGCCGAGCACCCTGGTGCCACTGTGGTGACCTACGTTAACTCAACGGCGGCGGTCAAGGCTGAGAGTGATATCTGCTGTACCAGTTCCAATGCGGTTAATGTCGCTCGGTCGCTCGACGAAAAAAAACTGTTAATGGTGCCTGACCGCAACCTCGGCCGCTATATTGCCAAACAGGTTCCGGAAAAAGAGTGTATCTGCTGGGAAGGATATTGCCCGACTCATGAGCGGCTCAAAGTTGAGGAAATCAAGCAGGCTCAGGCCGAACATCCTGATGCACTATTCATGGCGCATCCAGAATGCACGCCGGAAATTCTTGAACTGGCCGACCATATCTGTTCGACGAGCGGCATGTATGATTTTGCCCGGGAAAACCCGGCAAAGAAATTTATTGTTGGTACCGAAAACGGAATCCTCTGGCGCTTGAAGGTGGAGAACCCGGAAAAAGAATTCATCATGCCGAGCCTCGCTCTGATCTGCCCTAACATGAAGCTAACCCGGCTGGAAGATATATTGCGCTGCCTGGAAACCTTGGAGCCGCAGATCACTGTTGACGAGAAAACATGCCTCAAAGCGAAACGGGCTCTGGATCGAATGCTTGCCGTTCCGCGCGATTAATAATCTCAGTCACAGAATACTGACTATTACCAGGGCGTGTTTTTGACACGCCCTTTCTTATCTTGGACAGGTCAATGGATCAAGAGCAGCAAGCTGTTCGCAATGCAACCGTCAACAGTCTTATTGATGGCATAAGATCGAAACAGCAGACAATTGAAATTCACGGCCTTCATGGCTCGGCTGATGCTTACCTGATCTCGCGATTACTTCCCGCAAGTAAAAACCTGCTGGTCATCATCTGTGCCGATCTTGAGCAGGCACGGCAATTAACTGCTGAATTGAAATTTTACCATCCTCAAGCTCATGATATTGCCCTGTTGCCACACTGGGAGCTGAATCCCTACGATCCCCTCTCGCCGCACCCGGAACTGGAAGCGATCCGGATGGCAACCCTGTCAGCCTTAAGCCTGAATAAATTAAAAGCGCTGGTTTTACCGGTGCGTTCTCTGATGCAGAAAGTGATTCCCCGTCAAGTCCTTGAGAGTGTTTCTTTCAAGCTTGAAGTTGAAGAAGAATATCCTCGCAGCCAACTCCTTGAAGCTTTAACCCAACTCGGTTATCAACCGGTTCCTTTAGTCGAAGAGCGTGGCACCTTTGCCGTTCGTGGTGACATTATAGACCTCTTCCCTCCTGATGCCGAACATCCGGTCAGGCTTGATTTTTACGGTGATTTCATTGAAAAAATCCGTCTTTTTGATCCCGCCGACCAGCGCTCTGACAAGACGACCCGGCAGACTCTTCAACTGATTCCATCACGGGAAATGATTCTTCATGGACCCTTTCTGGAAACTCTTTCACAACAACTGAAAGAGCGTTGTGATGAATTGGCGCTTCCGCGCACCGAACGTGACGCGATTATGACCGAGCTGCGGGAAGGCATTCTCTCCCCTGGCCGGTGTTTCCTCTTACCCTTCAATTATGCTGGGCTTGACCCTGTGAGTCATTATTTCGATCAGCCTCGTTGCTTATTGATCGATCCGCCCGCTATTGAACAGGAAATCGATCAGTTTCACCGCCTTGTGCGCGATGCTGAAGCCCGCATGCTGGGACAAAACCACCCTCATGCAAAGCGCCAGGAACTCTATCTGTCGCCGGAAGCATTAAATCCATTGATTCAGAGCTCACAACGGATTGAATTCCCCCGGCTACAGGTCATGCATCTGGATCAAGATCATCAACGCTACCTTTTCAACTGTCAGGGCAACGGAAACTTAAAGGCCAAACCAGGAGAAGACCAGGATGGCTTAGAACCTCTGCTTGCTGTCATTGCCCAGTCCGAACTGGACAAGCGTAAAACACTCTTTGTCTGCCGCCAAAAAAGCCAGGCTGAACGCTTACAGGAACTTCTGGCCGCTCACCAGATTAAGCTCCGTCTTTCCCTTGATGCACGATTATCTGAACTGAAGCCTGGAATCCCGTTATTAACCCTTGGCGAACTGGGCAGTGGTTTTTATCTGCCCGATGAAAAGCTGAATATCATCACCGAAGAGGAGGTCTTCGGGCGGCGGAGTCACCGCCAGAAAAAATCTGGTCAACAACGTGCCCGACAACTTCTTTCCAGTCTGGCAGAATTGAAAAATGGTGATTTTATCGTCCATACGGATCATGGCATTGGCCGATATCTGGGCTTGGCCCATCTGGTAACCGGTACAGTTGAAGGAGATTTTCTCAATCTTCAGTACGCCGGAAACGATAAACTCTACCTGCCAATCGAACGGATTGAAAAAGTCCAAAAGTACATCGGCGGGGAAGGCCACAGCCCGAAACTTGATAAAATGGGGGGCCAAGGTTGGGAAAAGGCTCGACTTAAAGCCCGCGCTGCCGTCGAAGAGCTGGCCCGC
>JAPHSA010000179.1 GCA_026193235.1 Deltaproteobacteria bacterium
GCAACCGGGCGACAATGTGGCGATCTTTTCAGAAAATCGTGCCGGCTGGGTCATCGCCGACATGGGGATTCAATCCGCCCAGGGGGTCAGCGTCCCTATTTACGCAACCAATACTGGGGCCCAGGCTGCTTACGTTATCAATCACTGTGGCGCAAAGATCGTATTTGTTTCTGACCGGAACCAGTACGAAAAACTCCTCGCCGTTCGTGATCAGATTCCCGAGGTTGAACTGGTCATCTCTTTTGAACGCTTTCTCGGCGAACGCAACCTGCCGATCTACACCCTTTACCAGTTGTCAGAGATTTCCCATCCCATACAAGCAGACGAAAAACAGCAGATTGAAGCGCAGATTGAAGCGGTCGCCCCTGAAGACCTGCTCACAGTGATTTATACTTCGGGCACCACTGGCATACCCAAAGGCGTCATGTTGACCCAGTTCAACGTAGCAATAGATGCCTGGTACGGCGTACAGTGCGCGAGCGAAGCCAGCATGAAAGGTACTTTTTTAAGCTTTCTTCCCTTGAGTCATATCCTCGAACGCACCGCTGGGTACTATGCGGTCTTAATGAGTGGTGGTCATATTGCTTTTGCTGAGGATGTTAACAAGGTTGTCGAAAACATTGTTGAGATCAAACCAACGGCGATGGTCAGTGTGCCCCGCCTTTTTGAAAAAATCTATTCGCGCATCTACGAAAATGCCCACCTGCTGAGCCCGGCCAAGCGACAGCTGTTCCATAAGGCTATCGAAATTGGGCGCGAGTATGTCTATTTAAAATACATCAAAGGCCAGCCCACAGGACTGCTGGGGCTCAAATATAAAATTTACGACAAACTGGTTTTCCGCAAGATCCGCCAACGTTTCGGCGGCAACATGAAATTCTTCATTTCTGGCGGTGCACCGCTTGATAAAACCATCAATGAATTCATGTGGATCATCGGTATCCCGGTTTTTGAAGGCTATGGCCTGACGGAAACCAGTCCGGCCATCACCCTGAACAGCTTGAATGGAAACCGCTTCGGTTCAGTTGGCAAACCCCTGGGCGATGCCGAGTTTAAACTGGCCGAAGATGGCGAACTACTGGTCAAAGGCTCGGCGGTCATGCGCGGATATTACCGCGATGAAAAAGCCACCGCAGAGGCCTTTGATAATGGCTGGTTTAAGACCGGAGATATCGCCCGCATAGATAATGAAGGCTATGTCTACATTGTTGATCGCAAAAAAGAGATTATCGTCACTGCCGGCGGCAAAAACATTGCGCCGCAACCCCTGGAAAATCTGCTCAAACTGGACAAGTATATCTCCCAGGCCTACGTCCACGGCGACAAAAAGCCCTATCTGGTAGCAGTCATTACGCCGAACCTGGAGCGGCTAATCGAATTCGCCCACGAAAAGCAGATTGATTATCTGGGAGTTGATGATCTGGTCGCCAATGATCAGGTGCAACGTCTGCTTCTTGAACGGATCACTCTAATCAACAGCAACCTGCCAACCTACGAAACAATCAAAAGATTTCTCCTGCTTCCGCGCGAGTTTTCCGCCGAGGGGGGCGAACTGACACCGACAATGAAGTTGAAGCGTAAAGCGATCTACGACACTTACAAGGATAAAATTGAACAGCTGTACCTGCATAATGGCAATGGTGAGAGAACCCTGCCAGAATCTGATGACGGAGGAAAACAATGAGGCAAATTAATCGTGTTGCCGTGCTCGGCGCCGGGGTCATGGGCGCAACAATTGCCGCCCACCTGGCCAATGCCGGTCTGGAAGTTCTCTTGCTGGACATCGTCCCCCGAGAGTTAACTCCCGACGAAGAAAAACAGGGGTTGAACCTGGAAAGCCCACAAGTCCGCAATCGTATTGCCAATGACGGATTAAGTGGCCTGCTGCAAATGAAGCCGGCGCCACTCTACCTCAAAGAGTACGCCGGACAGATCAGTACCGGAAACTTTGACGACGATCTGGCAAAACTGAAGAACTGCGACTGGGTTGTTGAAGTCGTCATCGAGCATATGCCGATAAAAAAAGACCTGTTGACCAGGTTGATGCCCAATCTCGCCGAGGGCGCCATTCTGTCGACCAACACCAGTGGCCTGTCCGTCAACGAAATGGCCGAAGTGCTGCCAGCGGAAGTACGTAAAAACTTTCTCGTCACCCACTTTTTCAACCCACCGCGCTACATGCGCCTGCTGGAAATAGTCCCCAGCCAATACACTGACCCGGCAATCGTATCCGGACTGGCTGATTTCATCAGCAAGCGGTTGGGCAAAGGGATCGTTTACGCCAAAGACACGCCCAACTTTATCGCTAACCGGATCGGAGTTTTCTCCATCTTCAATGGCATTAAGCACATGCTTGATCTGGAAATGACCGTAGAAGAAGTTGATAGCATTGCCGGTCCGGCAACCGCCCGACCGGGGTCAGCGGCATTCCGCACCTGCGACCTGGTGGGCATTGATACCCTGGCCCATATCTGTAGAAATACCTATGAACTGTTACCAGATGACGAACGCCGCGAGACCTTTAAAATCCCGGAATTTATGGAAAAGATGGTTGAAAATGGGCTGATCGGCAATAAAAGTAAGCAGGGATTTTACAAAAAAGAACAAATCGACGGCAAACGGCAGATCTATTACTACGATTATAAGACCAGTGAATTCAAGCCGGCTGAAAAACCAAAATTTGCTTCTGTCGCTGCCGTTAAAATGATTGATGACCCGGCTCAGAAAGTCAAAATGGTGGTCAACGGCCAGGATAAAGGCGCTGAATTCGCCTGGCGCTCATTGCGCGACACGCTTATTTATACACTCAACCGCATTCCCGAAATTGCCGATGATATTGTCAATATCGACAATGGGATGAAGTGGGGTTTCAACTGGGAAATCGGGCCGTTTGAGATGCTTGATGCCATCGGCGTGCAGAGCTTTGTAAAACGCTCTGAAAAGGATGGTGTTGATGTTCCGGAAAACCTGAAGGGCGTCGAGTCCTTCTACCGCTATAACGCTGCCGGGCAACTCGAATATTACGATCTGCTCGAAAAAACCTACTTGCCAGTGCCAAGCAAAGCAGGCCAGATCAAACTGCAGATCCTCAAAAAAGCAGGTGGCGTTGTCGACAAAACCTCCAACTGCTCACTCATTGATCTGGGTGATGGTGTCTTCGGTTTTGAATTCCACTCGAAGATGAACGCCATCAGTGGCGACATCCTTTCAATGACTCATACAGCCATCAAGCGCGCGGAAGAAGAAGGCGTCGGGCTGGTCATCGGCAACCAGGGTGCCAACTTTTCCGTTGGGGCCAACCTGATGCTATTGGCGGTTGCCTTGGCTGAAGGGGCTTATGAAGATATCGATATGGTCGTGCGAGCCTTCCAGAAAGCAACCATGGCCGTTAAATACGCCAAGGTTCCCGTGGTCGCCGCACCTTTCGGTATGACCCTCGGCGGCGGCTGCGAGTATTCCCTGCATGCCGATGCCATCAACGCCGCGGCCGAAACTTACATGGGCCTGGTTGAAATCGGTGTTGGTCTGTTGCCAGCCGGAGGCGGCACCAAGGAAATGTGTCTGCGCGCCGTTGAACAGGCTAAACGCTACGACACCGATGTCACGCCCTTCATCTTCAAAAATTTCCAGTTGATCGGCATGGCAAAGGTCTCCATGGGTGCTGCTGAGCTTGCCGGAATGGGCTACATGCGCAACGGCGACAGCATCAGCATGGACATTGCCCGACTGATCGCCGACGCCAAACAGAAGGTGCTTGCGCTGGCAACCAACTATCGGCCGCAAAGTCCAGTTGAGAACATTCCTGCACCGGGGCGCAGCATTGCCGCGAGCATCAAGAGTCAGCTGTGGAATATGAAGATGGGTGGCTTCGTCACCGAATACGAAGCCGAAATGGGTGGCGTGATTGCTGATGTGATTACCGGTGGAGATGTTCTGCCGGGAACGCTGATATCGGAAGACTACCTGTTGCAGTTGGAGCGCCAGGCGTTTCTGAAGTTGTGCGGCAACAAAAAAACGGCCGAGCGGATTCAGCACATGCTGAAAAAAGGCAAGCCGCTGCGGAATTAGAATTTATATCTAGAAAACTTAGCAGGGACGGAAGAGACTTCTGTCCCCAGCCAGGGAGTTAAAAGATGAAAACAGCTTATATACTTGTTGCCTATCGCACCGCTGGTTGCCGGGCAAACAAAGGCAAATTCAAGGATATGCGTCCCGATGATCTCGCCGCTGCCGCTATTGCAGGGCTGGTTGAACGCACCAAAATAGATCCGCTGCGCATAGATGATGTGCTGCTCGGCTGTGCCTTCCCCGAAGGGGAACAGGGGATGAATGTCGCTCGCATCGCATCGCTTAAAGCAGGGCTGCCTTATCAGGTTCCAGCCCAGACAATCAATCGTTTCTGCTCCTCCGGCCTGCAGTCTATCGCTTTAGCAGCAGAACGGATTATCGCCGGCTTTGCCGACTGCATTATCGCCGGTGGCACCGAATCAATGACTACGGTGCCGATGGGGGGCAATAAGTACAGCGCTAACCCCGGGCTAGTGTCCACATGGCCAGAAGCCTTTGCTTCAATGGGAATTACCGCAGAATTGGTTGCCGATAAATATGAGATCAGTCGTCAGGATCAGGACGCCTTTGCCGTTGAAAGTCATCGTAAGGCAGCTGAGGCCATTGCCGCCGGCCGCTTCAACGATGAAATCATTCCCGTGAACATTGAAAAAACAGCCATCGTAAAGGGAAAAGTTCAGAAGTCCACGGAAATGGTGTCAATCGACGACGGTGTCCGCGCTGATACGACAATTGAAGGCCTGGCCAGACTGAAACCCGCCTTCAAACAGGCCGGTTCGGTCACTGCCGGAACATCTTCACAGATGACCGACGGCGCCGCTGTCTCCCTGGTGGTCTCCGAAGAGTTCCTTAAGGAAATCGGCGGCGATCCTCTTGCTCGATTTGTTGCCTTTGCTGTGAAGGGTGTCCCACCAGAGATCATGGGGATCGGTCCGATTGAAGCTATTCCTGCGGCTTTGAAGCTTGGGGGTCTGAAGCAAAGCGACCTGGGCCTGATTGAACTGAATGAAGCCTTCGCTGCTCAGTCGCTAGCCGTGATCAAGGAACTGGGACTGAACAGGGATATCATCAACGTTAATGGTGGGGCTATTGCTCTGGGTCACCCGCTCGGCTGTACCGGCGCCAAACTGACGGCCACCCTGTTGCACGAGATGCAGCGCCGCGAACTACGCTACGGAATGGTCTCCATGTGTATCGGCGGCGGCATGGGTGCGGCCGGTATTTTTGAAAAACTTTAATTGACTGTTACATACACAGGTGAGGTGAAGACTATGGCTGGAAAAATTATGAAGGGTGGCGAGTACCTGATCGCTGAGAGCAATTGTCAGGACATTTTTACTCCGGAAGATTTTACTGATGAGCAGCGGGCAATTGCTGAAACGACAGAGCAATTTGTTGAGAATGAAATCATACCGCTCCATGATGAAATTGAAGCACAGAACTTCGAACATGTCGTCGAAGGGATGCGAAAATGTGGCGAGCTGGGGCTGTTGATGATGGATGCCCCGGAAGATGAAGGGGGACTTGAACTGGACAAAGCCACCAGCATGCTGGTCGGGGAAAAAATTTCCACTAGTGGCTCTTTCTCTGTCGCCTTCGCCGCCCACACCGGAATCGGCACGCTGCCACTGATCTACTATGGCACCACGGAACAGAAAGAAAAATATCTGGAAAAGATCATTACCGGAGAATGGTGCTCCGCTTACTGTCTGACCGAGCCAGGTTCCGGCAGTGATGCCCTTGGTGCACAGGCATCTGCCATTCTCTCTGACGATGGCAAAAACTACATTCTCAACGGCACCAAGCAGTACATCACCAACGGCGGATTTGCTGAACTGTTCACCGTTTTTGCGAAAGTCGACAAACAGCACTTTACTGCGTTCCTGGTAGAAAAGAGCTTTGAAGGTCTGGTCGTTGGCAATGAAGAGAAAAAGATGGGGATCAAGGGAAGTTCGACCACCCAGATTATTCTCGATAACTGCAAGGTTCCGGTCGAAAACGTCCTTGGCGAAATTGGCAAAGGACACAAAATTGCCTTTAACTCGCTGAACATCGGCCGTTTCAAGCTTGGTGCCGGGGTTACCGGAGCCGCTAAAATGGCTCTGGCCGAGGGCATCCGCTATGCCAACGAGCGCAAGCAGTTCAATCGCCCAATTTCCTCCTTTGGCGCGATTCAGGAAAAGATCGCTGACTTGACGGCCTCCATCTATGCATCGGAATCTCTGGTTTACCGCCTTGCAGGCCTGCTTGACGACAAACTCGCAACCATCGACAAAGGCGTCGATAACTACTACGAACAGTACCTGAAAGGGATTGAAGAATACGCTCCCGAATGTGGGATTTCCAAAGTTTTCTGTAGCGATGTGCTGGCAAAGACCGTCGACGAAGTGGTGCAGATCCATGGCGGCTACGGTTTCTGCAGTGAATACCCGGCAGAGCGTTACTACCGCGATGAGCGGATCAACCGGATTTTTGAGGGTACCAATGAGATCAACCGCCTGCTGATCACCGGCATGATACTGCGCCGTGCCATGAAGGGTGAACTCCCCTTGCAGGCAGAATCGATGAAGGCCTTTGAATCATTGATGACCCCTTCCTTTGAAGAACTTGATGAGTCGATTCCGTTTATTGCGGAAAAGACAACCGTACAGAACCTGAAAACCCTGTTTCTGATTCTGGCCGGTGCCGGGGTCCAGAAATACATGGATAAGCTGGCGAACGAGCAGGAGATCCTGATGGCTGCATCAGACATCGCAATCCAGATATTTGCTATCGAGAGCGCAACTCTCCGGGCCGAGAAAATCATTGGTGGTCTCAGTCAGGCCAAACAGGAGCAACTCAGAGCCACAGTCAAAGTCTTTACCTTCAATGCCACCGAAGTGGCCGCCAGTGCCGCCCGTAAAGGCGCCTATTTTGTTGAAGAAGGTGACACTTTGACCATGATCCTTTCCGGGGTTCGCCGTTTTACCAAGTATGATGCGTCAGGGCTGCTTGAGGCAAAGCGCACTGTTGCTGCCGCAGCCAATGAGGCGGAAAAGTATATTTTTTAATAACCTTTAAGCAACTAGAGACAATATAAAGAAATTTAACGCAGAGACGCTTAGAAGCGCGGAGTACGCAGAGAAAGACAAAATCTTTCCCGGTTTAAATGGAAATCAAAGAACAGGTCTTTGCTTTCTCTGCCTCTCTCCATCTCTGCGTTAATGTCTTTGATGTCCCTGAAGTTTGGCATGATATGACCCCAGTTCAACACACCATTGATACCGCTTACGTTGTCGGCCCGGTACACTGCTACAGTGCCGAGCTGGCCGGGGAACTGGTTTTATTTGATACCGGGCCACCGACGGAAGAAGCCAAGCAGTATCTTCGCCACAACCTTGATCTTCCGCGCCTCAAGCATGTCATCATCACCCATTGCCACATCGACCACTATGGTCTGGCAAACTGGCTGGAACAGCAAACCAATGCCATCGTTTACCTGCCCTTTCGCGATCACCTGAAAATCGTCCGACATAACGAGCGCCTGGAACGCATGTACGATCTTTTGATCCAGATCGGCTTTGAACCTGCCTTCCTCGAACGTTTCCGGATCAACATGGAAGACGGCACGGTGTTTCCTCCCCTGCCAGAAAATTTTAAAATCATCGAAGAGGGCTTGCCAGAGGAGCTGGGACTGACCGTCCTTCCCTGCCCTGGCCATTCGCAAAGCGATCTGGTGCTGATTGGTGCTGATTGGGCCGTCACGGGCGATGTCATGTTGCGGGGAATTTTTCAGACGCCGCTCCTCGATATCGACCTGCTGACTGAGCAGCGCTTCCGTAACTATGCTGCTTACTGTGAAAGCCTCACGAAACTCGCCACGCTGCGTGACAAACAGATTCTTCCCGGGCACCGGGAATCAATCGACAGCGTTGACAACTGTCTGCTATTTTACGTCCGCAAACTCCTGGAGCGCGCTACGCGCATCAGCAAACTCCCGCTCAGTATGAGTGCAGTCGAGATTGTGTTCAAACTCTTCAAGGATGATTTCACGCGTCCCTTTGTCAGTTACTTAAAAGCTTCTGAAGTCATCTTTCTGCGTGATTTTCTTGCTGAGCCTGAGCTTCTGCAAAAGGTTCTGAGCGATATCGGGCTGTTCTCGCAGGTCGCGGAAAACTTTAATCGTGCCGTCTCCAGCTAATTGTTTCCAACAAGGATATTCACATGACACCCGACCGGCTCTTTGAACCTATTTCCATCGCCTCTCTTACCCTGAAAAACCGGATATGGATGCCGGCCATGCACATGAATATGTGCCGTAAGTTTATCGTCACTGACCAGCTTGTAGATTTTTACCGCGAACGGGCCAATGGAGGCGTCGGCATGATCAGCGTCGGTTACGCCACAGTCGATGAGCTCTCCGGCCAGCAGGGCAATATTGGCGCCCACCTGGATGAATTTATTCCCGGACTCACAGCCCTGGCCTCCGCAATTAAGACGGAAGGGGCTGCCTCCTGTGTTCAGCTCAACCATTCCGGCCGCTACAACCATTCGCTGTTTCTTGGCGGAAAGAAACCGGTGGCGCCTTCCCCGGTTCCATCCAGAATGACGGGAGAAACTCCGCGAGAACTGGAAACAGATGAAATTTCCGCGACGATTCAACGTTTTGCTGATGCGGCCAGGCGCGTCAAAGCTGCAGGGTTTGATGCAGTGGAAATCCTTGCGGGAACCGGCTACCTGATCAGCGAATTTCTCTCCCCGCTTACCAATCAACGTCAAGACAACTACGGTGGCAGTCTGGAAAACCGCATGCGTTTCGGTTTGGAAGTGGTGCAGGCGGTTAAGGCAATAACGGGCACTGATTTTCCGCTCGTGGTCAGAATCAACGGTAACGATTTTATGCCGGACGGGATTGGTCGCGATGATTTAAAAACATTCGCCGTTCATCTGGTTGAGGCTGGAGCAGATGCCCTTTGCATAAACGTTGGCTGGCACGAAGCCCAGATCCCTCAGATTGTCACCAAGGTTCCCCGCGGCGTTTTTGCCTACCTGGCCAAAGACATCCGCGGTCAGGTTAAAGTTCCAGTGATTGCCAGTCACCGCATTAACGATCCGGATGTCGCACGACAACTGATTGGTGATGGTTTCTGCGATATGGTCGCTATGGGCCGCGCGCTGATTGCCGACCCTCAACTGCCGAATAAAGCCCGTGAACATCAGGAACAGAAGATAGTTCATTGTGTTGCCTGTGCCCAGGGATGCTTCGACAACCTTTTTAAAATGAAAGCGGTGGAATGTCTGTGCAATCCCCGCGCTGGGAAAGAGGCTGCAACCACACCGAAAATGACTGACAATCCCTGCAAACTGATGGTTGTCGGTGGTGGGGCAGCCGGAATGAGTGCCGCCATCGCAACGGCCGAACAAGGGCACACAGTGACACTCTACGAGCAGGGCATGCAGTTGGGTGGACAACTCCACCTTGCCGGAGCTCCCCCGGGAAGAGAAGAATTTTCAGCTCTTGCGATAGATCTGCAACAACAACTGGCCGATCAAGGCGTACGGGTTGTCCTGAATACATCTGTCGATGCTCAACTGCTGGAAGAAAAAAATCCAGAAGCCTTAATTCTGGCGACCGGCGGCGCTCCGATTCTACCGAATATTCCCGGAGCTGACCTGCCGCACGTCGTCCAGTCCTGGGACATTCTGGCTCGGAAAGCACATGCGGGACAACGAATTGCCATTATCGGTGGTGGTGCCGTTGGCATAGAAACAGCGCTGTTCCTGGCGGAACAGGGGACACTCAGCGGTGACGAGTTAAAGTTCCTCCTGGTCCATCGGGCGGAACCCGCCGAAGAGCTTTACCGCCTTGCCACGCGGGGCAATAAACAGGTCATTCTGATTGAAATGATCAATAAATTGGGAACCAACTTCGGCAAATCAACCCGCTGGAGCATGCTTCAGGATGTCAAACGTTCAGCTGTTGAAACCCACACCGAAGCGAAAGTCATTGAAATCACATCCAGTGGTGTTCTGATCGAGCAAGCAGGCCAGCAACATGAAATCCAGGCTGATACAGTTATTCTGGCCGTCGGCACCAGAGCACATAACCCTCTGCAGAAAGTCGCCAGTGCCATGCAAATTCCCTGTGAGGTCATTGGTGACGCACTGCAGCCCGCGATGGTTTTTGATGCCATCCATCAGGGGTTTGCCGCTGGCCGGAGTATTCTCTAACCGAGGAATCTGATGATGAATAGTTCTTCAACATTGATAACAACCACCCAGGACAATGGAATTTTGCAACTCGGCATTACCCGACCGGACAAACTGAATGCGCTGACCATCGCCATGTACGATGCGCTGACCGCGGGCTTGGAAATGGCCGCGCAGGATGACAGCATTCGAGTTGTGCTTTTGCAGGGGACGGACAATTGTTTCACCAGCGGCAATGATCTGGCGGACTTTACAAAAAATCCCCCAGAGGATGAAAACAGCCCGGTTTTTCGCTTTCTCAAAGCCATCAGTCAGTTCAAAAAACCATTGGTCGCCAAGGTCAGCGGCCCGGCCGTCGGCATCGGCACAACCATGCTGCTCCACTGCGATCTGGTCTATGCCGATGAAACCGCAAAGTTCAGGCTCCCGTTTGTCAATCTCGGGCTCTGCCCAGAAGCCGCATCAAGCTACCTGCTGCCAAAGCTGGTTGGACATCTGCGAGCCTCAGAATTATTGCTCTTGGGGGAAGCTATCGATGCCGTTCGAGCCGCCGAGATGGGATTAGTCACGCGCATTTTTCCTCATGCTGAATTAACCGAAAAGGTTTTCACCAAACTGCTGCAGTTAACCCAGCTACCACCGCGCTCGGTTCAACTGACTAAAGCACTGCTGAAACAGAACCAAAGCCGACAGGTTGCTGGGGTCATGAGTGAAGAAGGTGCTCTCTTCATTGAACAGCTGGCACAGCCGGAAGCACAGGAAGCACTTCAAGCTTTTTTAACCGGCCGCCAACCGGACTTTTCAAAATTTCCGTAATACTGTAAGCGATAAAAGATGGGAAGGAAGCCGATGCTACTCTTCAATCCGCACAAGTATCAGCACGATCACAGTGACAAAAAATCCCGTCAGCTGGTGGAAAAAACTATCGCTTTTTTTGAGCGGAAGGGCCTGAAGAAGATCAAGGAAGATGATCAAACTATGGTCTGGTATGAAGACTTCCTCGAATTCATCAAACAGGAAAAAGTCTTCGCCACCCTGCTCACCCCCTCTGGATACGGAGCGGAGGATTCCCGCTGGGATATGTGGCGGATCGGGGAGTTCAACGAAGTCCTGGCCTTTTACGGTCTCTGTTACTGGTATGCCTGGCAGGTTTCTATCCTTGGCTTGGGCCCAATCTGGATGGGCGCCAACGAGGCCCTTAAGCACCAGACCGCACA